>NZ_BMOL01000023.1 GCF_014647055.1 Deinococcus aerolatus
CTCGCTTGAGGCTCAGAAAAGATACAGGTCCGCTCCCCTCCTGTCAACCTCTCCTCCCTTACCTTTCATAAACACGTCTCCGAATGACCCAGATCTGTCCGGCGCGCGGCGTATCAACGCCGCCAGCGCCCCCCTTGTCCTACAGCCCCGACAACGCAGTACGGGACTCGCGCAGCAGTTCGGACAGGCGCGACAGGCAGCGGCTGTACTTCTTGGCGTAGGCGCCGTGGCGGTAGGCCTCGCCGAACAGGCTGCCCAGCGGCGCACCGGTAAACGCCGCACCCAGACCCAGGTTGTAGAGCTTGTCGACGAAATGGACAAAACGCAGCGCGACGTTCTGGTCCGTCATCGGCACCAGTTCCTGCACGCCCACCGCACCCACGCCAGCCAGCAGTCCGGCAAACCGGCTGGGATGAATCTTGAGCAGGTGGCGGTTGAGGTCACGGTGGCTCAGGATGGCCAGCGTCTCCGGGTTCTGCGCCGCCTGCCACGCCGCGTATTCCACCGCAGAAAACACATCCTCGGGGCGGGTTCCGCGCTGGCGGAAGTCGGGGCCGTCCAGGCGGCGCGTCTCGAAACGCTCTGCAATGCCCTGAATCTGGCGCTGGAAGTCGCCCGCGTTGAACCGGCCCCGGCCCAGCGCACCAGGTTCGGTGTTGCTGGTGGCGACCACCGATGTTCCGCCGGGCATCAGCTGACCCAGAAAGGTGTTGGCCATGTGGGTGTTGCCGGGGTCATCGAGTTCGAACTCGTCGATCAGCAGCAGGTCATGGCTCCGGAAGGCGTCCACAGCACGGGTCATGCCCAGCGCGCCGATCAGGTACATCAGGTCCTGAAAGCTCATGATCGCGCGCGTGCCGTCCGAGGCGTGGTACGCGCTGGCCAGCAGGTGGGTCTTGCCCACGCCGAAGCCGCCGTCCAGATACAGGCCCTTTCCCTCGGGGCGGCGGCGACGGAACAGCCGCAGGCCACCGGGCCTGTGCTGGGCCGTCTCCACGAAGGCCTGGAGGCTGTCGCGCGCCTCCGCCTGACTGACATATTCGGGGTTGGGGCGATACGTCCCGAAGCGCACATCCTCAAAGCGGGCGCTGGGCGCGAGTTCAGCCGTGAGTGCAGCGGGATCGGGGGCCGGATTGCGGGTGAGCAGGTCGATCATGACTGCGCCCTTTCCATGTCCGGTTGAGAGGTCCCCGGGGTCATGGCCTTCCTGGTGGCTCCAGCGCCTGACCTTCTCCACCATTCCCAGGACATCAGAAGGAAACGCGGCATGGGGCTACCGGTGGACTTCAAGTTCCACCTTGTAGTTGCCGCGCCGCGTCTCACTGACCACGCGCTTGAAGTCGATACGGCCCAGCCCGTCGGCGCTGAGGCTGTCGCCCTCGCGGATGTCGCTGCTGGCGCGGGCCGGGCCGCCGTTGAGTCTGACCTTGCCCCCGTCGATGCCCTGCTGGAAGTACGCGCGGCTGACACCGAAGCCCTTGGCCCCCACCACGTCCACCCGCATGGACGGCACCACCACTTCACGGATCTTGCTGCCCCGGCCGGCTGTCTCGCCAACCTCCTCAACCTCAATGTCGCGCCCGCCCAGCGTGGTCAGGGCTTCGAGGGTCTGGGCCGCCTTGCCGCTGGCGGCGATCAGGAAGCTGCCGCGTTCCTCGCGCACGTCGCCGAGCTGCTCCTCGTTCAGCTCCAGGCGGCGCAGTTGCACCAGGAAATCCTGCTCGTCCCACGCGGGGGCAGCCTGGGCCGGGGTCAGGCGCAGCACGGTCACGCCCGCATCGACCTCGGGAATGTGGGCGGGGTGCAGGGTCAGGACCACCCGGCGCGCGTCGGGAAAGCCCCCGGCGATGCGGTGGCGCAGGTCTTCCTCATTCAGCAGGCGGCGGTCGATCTCGTCGCCGTCCATGAATCCGGTGCGGACCACGCGGCCTCCCCGCGCCTGGGCCACCAATGTCGACAGTTTCTGCTTCATGTCCGGCAGGATAGTGCGTGGACCAGAGGCGAATGGAGCATCGGGACAGATCATTTCCTGGCCGTATTCCCCGCCAAACATCCCGCCGGCCATGCCTGGACCGGACGCCAGCGGATGCGGAGCGTCGGGTCAGTGCGCGAAATCCTGTCCCCACAGAGCGGAACGCCAGCCTCACCCCATTCTGCCCTTTCCGAAACCGCACCCCCAGTTTCGCGCTGAGCGAAATTAGGCTAAACTGTGGACATGACCGAACCGTTTGACGCCGCCCTCCGTCCCAAGTCGCTGACGGAATACGTGGGCCAGGAAAAGCTGAAGGACAAGCTGACCGTGTACCTTCAGGCCGCCAAGGGCCGGCGTGAGGCGCTGGACCACACGCTGCTGTTTGGGCCTCCGGGCCTGGGCAAGACCACGCTGGCGCACATTATCGCCGCCGAACTGGGCGTGAATATCCGCGTGACCTCCGGCCCGGCCATCGAGAAGCCCGGCGATCTGGCGGCCATCCTGACCAACAGCCTGGAAGAGGGCGACGTGCTGTTTATCGACGAGATTCACCGGCTGGGGCGTGTGGCCGAAGAACACCTGTACCCGGCGATGGAGGATTTCAAGCTGGACATTGTGCTGGGACAGGGACCGGCGGCGCGGACCATCGAGTTGCCGCTGCCGCGCTTCACGCTGGTGGGGGCCACGACGCGGCCCGGCCTGATCAGCGCGCCGATGCGCTCGCGTTTCGGGATCATCGAGCATCTGGAGTACTACACGCCGGAGGAGATTGCCACCAACCTGCTGCGCGACGCCCGCCTGCTGGGCTTCGGGCTGGATGAGGACGCCGCGCTGGAAGTCGGCGCACGTTCACGCGGCACCATGCGCATCGCCAAGCGCCTGCTGCGCCGGGTGCGCGACTACGCCGAGGTGGCCGGGGAAAGCACCATTGGCCTGGAGCGCGCCTACAGCGCCCTGGACAAGCTGGGGCTGGACGCGGCAGGCCTGGATGACCGCGACAAGAAGTACCTGGAAACGCTGATTCACCGCTTTGCGGGCGGGCCGGTGGGTGTGGACACCCTGGCCACCGCCATTTCCGAGGACGCCCTGACCCTGGAGGACGTGTACGAGCCGTACCTGATCCAGCTGGGGTTTATCAAGCGCACGCCGCGCGGCCGGGTGGCCACCGCCCACGCCTATGACCACCTGGGGTTGCCGGTGGGCGGGGCGAACGGGGAGCTGGGGCTCTACACGAACTGAAGATGTCCCAGCCGAAACGTCTTTGACTGGCTGGGAGTGCTCTGATGCTGCTTATTCCGCTTGGGCTGGTGGCGGTCTCTATCTGACAGGCCGGGCTTGACCTGCAAAGTCCGGCCTCCGCGCGACAGTGGATCATGGTCTGCTCACGCAGCCATACCGACGTTGACTGCAAGGCTGCGGCGCGCGTCACACGTGATGTGGACGGCCCGCTGGTTTTCCTTTACCCCAACATGGGGACAGCGAGATCGCAGCTGCACTGATCGATCGCCTGAAAGGGTCACGTCTCCTCGCCGCAGGAGCTGGAAGCCGTGGCCCGCACCAACCTGTTTCCCATTGCAAGCCTGACCGCAGGACCCGTGGTCTCGCTGGATGGTCAGGAACGGCAAGAGGTATGTGGCCCGCCGAGTGAGCAACCAGCCTGCCGATGTCCTGGCCCAGCGGTCTAGCCTGCAGAATCAGCCCCGCTCAGCCGGGGAAGGCGCGGTGTATTCGGTCGTTGATCCACGGTACAGCGATCCGCGCGGCCTGCCCTTCTTTTTGCCCCTGCGATAAACACCTGGGGACCGCTACACTTTTCCCCATGAGCGCCCCTCAGGTTCAGGTCTTCGGCACCAAGAAAAGCAAGGAAACCCGCGCCGCCGAACGGTTTTTCAAGGAGCGTGGGGTCAAGATCCATCTGGTGGACCTGACGCAGCGTCCGATAGCGAAGGGCGAACTGACGCGCTTCGTTCAGAAGTTCGGGCTGAATGCCCTGCTGGACCTGGAAGGCAAGGCGTACGAGCGCAGCAATCTGGCGTACCTGCGGACCACCGAGGAGGGCATCATCGCCAAAGTCATCGAGACGCCCGAACTGCTGCGCCTTCCGCTGGTGCGCGGCGGCAAGGTCCTGAGCGTGGGCGAGGATCTGGAAGGCTGGAAGGCCATGCTGGAGCCGGTGTAATGCCCCCTGACCTTGAGACGCGGCGCTGGGGCACGCTTCCGGGCGGCCAGGAGGTGCGGCTTTTCGTTCTGCATGCCCCGAACGGCCTGAGTGTCACGCTGGGCGAGTACGGCGCGCGGCTGCTGCGGGTGCAGGTGCCGGATCGGCACGGCGTGCCCGGCGACGTGCTGCTGGGCCACCCCGAACTGAGCGCCTACCTGGAGCAGGAGGACGCGCTGTATTTCGGCGCGACGGTGGGCCGGGTCGCTAACCGCATCGCGCGCGGCCGCTTCACGCTGGACGACGCGGCGTACCGGCTGGCCGTCAACAATCCGCCCAATCACCTGCACGGCGGCCCCGGCGGCTTTCACGCAGTGCGCTGGGTGGGCGAACCCTTTTCGGGGAACGGCGAGCGCGGGGTGCAGTTCCGGCGAACAAGCCCCGACGGTGAGGAGGGCTACCCCGGCACGCTGGAGGTGACCGCCCGCTACACCCTGAGTGGCGGGGGCTGGCTAACCCTGGACTGCTGGGCAGAGACTGACGCGCCCACACCCGTCAGCCTGACCAACCACGCGTACTGGAATCTGGCGGACGGCGGCGCGGGGAGCGTCCTGGGCCACACGCTGACGCTGCCCGCCGATCAGTTTCTGGCGGTGGATGACACCGCGATCCCCACGGCGGCGACGGAGGTGGCCGGAACTGCCTTCGATTTCCGCACGGCCAAACCGCTGGGCCAGGACATCGGCGGGTCTGACCCCCAGTTGCGGCAGGCGGGCGGCTACGATCACCACTTTGTGCTGCCAGACCACGCAGGCGAACTGCGCCGGGCCGCCACCCTCAGCGATCCCGGCAGCGGGCGTCAACTGGAGTTCTGGACCAGCGAGGCCGGCGTGCAACTGTACAGCGGCAACTTTCTGGGCGGCGGCGTGGTCGGCTGGAATGGGGCGCGCTACGGGCAGCACTCGGCGGTGTGCCTGGAAACCCAGCAGGCCCCCGACGCAGTGAACCAGCCCTGGCTGGATGGTCTGGATACGGGGTCACTCATCCTGCGCCCCGGCCAGCAGTACCACACCCGCATCCAGTGGCGGTTCTCGGCGCTGCCGGAATAGGAACTGCCCCGGCAGATCGGGCCTGTGGGGAGCTTTCGGCGCTGCCCCTCCGGCCCCGCCGCGCTACAGTCAGTGCTGCCATGACTCCCTTCTCCAAGCTCCGTCTGACCGTCTGGAACGAGTACCGCCACGAACTGGAAAACCCGCTGGTCAGCGCCCATTACCCGCAGGGCATCCACACCGTCCTGGCCGAGGGACTCCGGGCCCACGGCTTCGAACACGTTCAGACCGCCACGCTGGATCAGCCTGAACACGGCCTGAGCGACGAGGTGCTGGAACAGACCGACGTGATGCTGTGGTGGGGCCACAAGGCGCACGCCGACGTGTCCGATGACGTGGCCGCGAAGGTGGTGGCCCGCGTGCAAGGTGGCATGGGCCTGATCGTGCTGCACTCGGGGCATTTCAGTAAGCCGTTCAAGACGTTGATGGGCACCGGCTGTGACCTGAAATGGCGCGAGGCCGGCGAGAAGGAGCGGCTGTGGGTGGTTAATCCGGCGCATCCCGTCGCGCAGGGCGTGGGCGAGTTTATCGAGCTGGAGCACGAGGAGATGTACGGCGAGCACTTCGACATTCCTGCTCCGGACGAGCTGGTCTTCGTGAGCTGGTTTGCGGGCGGCGAGGTGTTCCGCAGCGGCTGCACCTTCACGCGCGGCAGCGGCAAGATCTTCTACTTCCGCCCTGGCCACGAGACCTTCCCCACCTACCACCACCCGCAGATCCAGCAGGTGATCGCCAACGCCGCCCGCTGGGCCGCCCCCACCGCCAGTGCGCCGCGCTCGTTTGGTCACCGGCCCCAGCCTCTAGAGGCGCTATGACCGACGCCCCGCTGAACGTCGGCATCATCGGTGCGGGGGCGATCTCACAGCGGCACTTCGAGGGCTACAGCCACGCCGGGGCCATCGTGACGGCCTTCGCCGAGCCGCATGCCGGCACCCGTGCCCGGCGCGAGACCGAGTGGAACGCGCGCGGTTACGCCGATTTCACGGCGCTGCTGGACGGCGGCGGGGTACAGGCGGTGAGCATCTGCACGCCCAACGCCTTCCACGCGCCCGCCGCCCTGGCCGCCCTGCGGCGCGGCATTCACGTGCTGTGCGAGAAACCGCTGTCGCTGGATCTGGCCGCCTGCGACGAGATGATCGCGGCGGCGCGGGAGGGCGGGGCCGTTCTTCAGACCGGCCACCACCTGCGCTCCAGCCCGCCCGTGCAGACGGCCCGGCGCCTGATTGATGAGGGCCGCATCGGGCGCGTGACCTTTATGCGGCTGCGGCAGGCCCACGACTGGGGCGGTGCGCCGGAAGTCCGCGGGGCCTTCGGCAGTCTGGCGGCGTCGGGCGGCGGCACCCTGCTGGACAACGGCTGCCACATGATGGACCTGGCACGGCACCTCGGCGGCGACGTGGCCAGCATCTACGCCCGCATGGCCACGCTGAAATTCGACATTGAGGTCGAGGACACCAGCGTGGCCACCCTGGAATTCAGGAACGGCGGCTTTGCCAGCGTGGAAAACGCCTGGACGGCGACCGGCTGGGAGGAAAGTTTCGCCGTCTACGGCACCGAGGGTGCGCTGGAATGCAGCAACCGCCTGGGCAAATCCAGGCTGCGCTTTGTCCACCGCGAGTCCGGCTTCGGGCAGTGGGGCCAGACCGACGAGACGTGGTACGACTATGCCACGCCCGACAATGCCCATCTGCGCGGCGTCGTGGCCTTTGTGCAGAGCATCCAGCAGGGCACGCCTGTGGTCTGCACCGGCGAGGACGGCCGCGAGAGCGTGCGGCTGGTGCTGGGCGGCTACGAGAGCGCGCGGACAGGGCTGCCGGTTCGCTGGTAAGCCCGCCCCGGCAACACCGCGGAGCAAGAGGACGCAGCCGCGCCTCAACACGGAAGAACCCCAGGCTGGTGCCCAGGGTCCAGGTCGGGCCTGCGGGGGCTCAGTCGCCCCTAAAAATCTTGCCCACCTTGCCCAGGAAGCCCTCGTGCTTCTCATTGACCTCGTCGCCCACGGCGCGGGCGTAGGCCAGCAGGGCTTCGCGGGCTTCGGGCGACAGCTCCCTGGGTTTCGGCACGGTGATGTCGTATTCCACGATCAGGTCACCGCTGCCGCGTCCCTGCAGGCGGGGCATGCCCTGACCCGTCAAGCGGTGCAGTTCGCCGTGCTGGGTGCCGGGTTTGACCTCCACCACCTGCTCGCCGTCCAGCGTGGGCACCGTGACGTGGCCGCCCAGCGCCGCCTTGGCAAACCCGATCCTGGCCGGGTAGATCAGGTGCTCCTGCTCCCGGCGCAGCTCCGGGTGGCTTTCCATCTCGATATGCACGTACAGGTCACCGTTGCCGCCCGGTCCCTCGTTGCCCATGCCCGACACCCGGATGCGGTAGCCCTCGTCAATACCGCGCGGCAGTTTGACAGCCACCTTCTCGGCCTTCAGGGTGCGCCCACGCCCCTTGCAGACGGTGCAGGGGTCCTGGATGATCTGGCCCTCGCCGCGGCAGGTGGGGCAGGGCTGCTGGGTCTCCACCACGCCGAAGATGGTGCGGGCCTGGGCACGCACCGCCCCCGCGCCGGAGCAGGTGGAGCAGGTCTTGGCCGGCTTGCCGCCGGGTTCGGTCCTGCTGCCGTGGCAGTGCTCACACTGGGTCAGGCGGTCGACGACCACCTCGACCTCCTCGCCCGCACGGGCCTGCAGCAGCGTGACTTGAACTTCCGTCTCCAGGTCGTCGCCGCGCGCCGGGCCGCGCCGCCCCCGCCCCCCGGCCATGCCGCCGAACAGCTGCTCGAAGATGTCCATGGGGTCAAAGCCCGCGCCGCCCATGCCGCCGAAGGGGTCCCCACCCGGCATGCCTGCGCCCGGCGCTGACCCGAAGCGGTCATAGTGAGAGCGCTTCTCGGCATCACTGAGGACCGAGTAGGCCTCGCTGATCTGCGCGAATTTCTCGTGTGCGCCCTCTTCCTTGTTGCGGTCAGGGTGGTACTTGAGGGCCAGCTTGCGGTAGGCAGATTTAATCTCGTCGGCGCCTGCGGTCCGGGCCACGCCCAGCAGTTCGTAATAATCCATGTGTCGTATTCCGCCGGGCACCCTTCAATTCTGCAGTCATCGCTGACCGTGGGGCGCCGGGCCTCCGCCCGACAGGTTAACATGACCACACTCAGGAAAAGTAGTCGCGGCGCAGTCTGCAACCGGCAGGTGTGGCCCGGCGGCCACGCTCCTCTACCCGCCGCCCAGGGCAAGGGGGCGGGTCCGCCCTGCACCCGGTGCAAGAATTTTTGCTTGACACCCCAGTCTCGCCTTTGTAAGATGCGGAGGTCCAAATAGTTAGTCATCTAAGTATTTCTGCTGCCCGATCCGCCGGAGGTGTCTCTTGACCCAAAGTCCTGTCCATGTTGACCGCCTGAGCCTCGAAGAGGTGAACGCCCTGAGCACCGACGCCTTCACCAGATACTTTGCCGGGGTGCTAGAGCACTCGCCGCAGTATGCGCAGGCCGCCGCCGCCCAGCGCCCGTTCCGCAGCGTGGAGGACGTGGCCGACGCCTTCAGGGCCGCCGTGCAGGCCGACACCGAGAGCGCCCAGCTTGGGCTGATCCGCGCCCACCCGGATCTGGCGGGCAAGGCGGCGCTGGCCGGGGAGCTGACTGCCGAGAGTGCCCACGAACAGGCCTCGGCGGGTCTGGACCGCCTGAGCCCCGAGGAGTTTGCCGAGTTCGGACGGCTGAACGCCGCCTACCACGAGAAGTTTGACCTGCCCTACGTGGTGTGCGTGCGCGAGAACGATAAAGGCAGCATCTTCGAGGGGGCCAGGCGGCGGCTGGCAAACACCCCGGAGCAGGAGCGGGCCGCCGCGCTGCACGAGATCAGCCGGATCGCCCGGCTGCGCGTTCTGGACCTGGTTGCCGGCGGCGACGGGACATAAGGGAGTGGCACATGACGCAGACCAAGGTAAAAGTAAAGCTGGGCGAGAACAACTACGGCAAGGCCGAAATCAACCTGATGAAGATCAACCGTGACGGCAAGCGGCACGAGATCCGCGAGTTGCAGGTGCGCGTGGGCATGACCGGCGACTTCGACGCCGCGCACAGCCAGGGTGACAACTCCGAGCTGGTTGCCACCGACACCGTCCGCAACACCGTCTATGGGCTCGCCAAGGAAGGTTTCAGGAGCAGTCCAGAGGAGTTCGGCAAGGAACTGGTCACGCATCTTGTCAAGACCGGGGCCAGGGTGTCGGGCGGCTTCATGGAGTTCACCGAGCACCTGTGGGACCGCATTCAGGTGGATGGCCAGGGCCATGACCACTCCTTCGTGCGCCAGATGCCCAAGCGCACCGGCCGCGTGGAGAGCGAGGACGGCCAGACCTTTAAGGTCACGTCCGGCATCGCGGAACTGTATGTCCTGAAGACCACCGAGAGCGGCTGGGAAAACTACCTGCTGGACGAACGCTTCACCACGCTGCCCGAGACGCACGAGCGCGTGATGGCCACCTTCGTGACGGCCCGGTGGGAGTACAACACCGACAACCCCGACTACGACGCCGTGTGGGAAAAGGTGTTCAGGCAGCTGCAGGTGACCCTGACCGACCACTACTCGCCCAGTCTCCAGAACACGCTGTACCTGATGGGCGAGGCGGTGCTGTCTGCCTGCCCGGAAATCTCGCGCATCTGGTTCCGCATGCCCAACATGCACCACTTGCAGTACAACCTGCAGCGCTTCGGCCTGGAGAACAACCTGGAGATCATGCACGTCGATCCCGAACCCTACGGCCTGATGGAAGGCTGGGTCGAGCGCGCGTAATGGCCGCCCACGCTGGACTGAGCACCCACGTGCTGGACACCGCGCGGGGCCGTCCCGCACAGGGCGTGCGGGTGGAACTGTGGCACATCGAGCGTCACATGGAGGGCGAGGAGCGCAGGAAGCTCACGGGCGCCGTCACCAACGCCGACGGGCGCACCGACGCCCCGCTGATCGAGCGCGGCAGCCTGCAGGGCGGCACCTACGAGCTGACCTTCCACGTCGCCGAGTACTTCTCGGACTTTCACGCCGCCGCCAACCCGCCGTTTCTGGACGTGGTGACGCTGCGCTTCACGGTGGGCAACCCGGACGCCCATTACCACGTGCCGCTGGTGATGACGCCGTGGTCCTACAGCACCTACCGGGGCAGCTGAAGGTTCCCTCCGGCGAAGGACAGACCAGTCAGCGCCGGAACTGAAGGACAGAACGACAGACCCCGGCCCGTCGTTCTGTCCTTCAGATTGTTGAGAGGGCGCTGCCCCGGCATGTTCGCCCACAGCCGGCCCACCTGTTGCCTAGAATGACCCGGTATGACCGGAGAGGAACGCGGCTGGACGCTGGCCCTAGGCGCGGGCGTGCTGCTGGTGGGCGCTCTGGCGCTGGGGCCGCTGGCGCTGCCGCGTCCGCAGGTGCCCACCGTGACGCGTGTGGCCCTGCCCGCGCCGAATACGCCTGCCGCGCCGACAGCCACTGCGGAGCCGCCCACATATCCCACCACCGCCAGCATCCGGCCCCTGATTTCCGGACGCGTCAATCTGAACACCGCGTCCATAGAGCAGCTGGAGGCCCTTCCGAAAATCGGCCCCTCGCTGGCCGCCAGGATCATCGCCGCGCGGCCGATCCGCTCGCAGGCCGATCTGGACGCAGTCAAGGGCGTGGGCGAGGTGACGCTGAAGGTGCTGGTTCCCCTGGTCAGTTATTAGTGCAGGAGACAGCTCTTTCTCTGGCCTCCATGACGTCCGCTGCGGCGGCGGGCCGGCTGGCGTGGTCCATTCCCGCCGTCTTCGGTGTGATGGGCGGCATTCAGCTGGGGCTGGGCGTGTGGTGGGGCGTGCTGACGCTGCTGCTGGGCGCCGGGCTGGCCGTGCGCGACGTCCGCCCGCGGCTGGCCGCACTGGTCCTGCTGGGTGCGGCGCTGGGCTTCGGGGCCGAGCGGCTGGTGACGGGGCGGGCCGACCCGCTGGCTCCCTGGCAGGGCGCGCAGGTGACGCTGACGGGCGGGTGGGACGGGCAGTTCCTGACCCTGAAAGACCCGCCGGCGCGGCTGGCCGTGGCCCCCAAACCCACGGCCCGGCCCGGAACGCTGGTGATCAGCGGCCGGCTGGTGACCCCCGAGGGCCAGCGCACGCCCGGCGGCTTCAACCAGGCGGCGTGGCTTCGAGCCCAGGGCGGGGTCTTTCTGCCCACGCCCACAGCCGTGCTGGTGGCCGCAAAGGTCCGCGACAGTCAGCTTGAAAAGGGGCTGCGCGGTTGGTTCCGGCGCGGCCTGACGGTGGGACTTCCCGCCAGGGAAGCCGCGCTGATGACCGCCATTGAGCTGGGGGACCGGGCCGAGATCGGGCGTGAGGAATTCACGGAGGGCTACGGCATCCGGGACGCCTTCAACCGCTCGGGACTGGCGCACCTGATGGCGCTGTCCGGGCAGAACGTCGCGCTGATCACGGTGGTGCTGATCTGGGGACTGGGCTGGCTGGGGCTGCCGCCCGCATGGCGCTACGGCCTGCCCGCCACCCTGCTGCTGCCGTACCTGGCCCTGGTGGGCGTGTCCCCCAGCATCACCCGCGCGGTAATCATGGGGCTGACCGTGCTGGCGGCGCTGGCCCTGGGGCGCGGCCGGCCTGATCCGTACGGCCTGATGGCGCTGGCGGCCCTGGTCTGCCTGCTGCTGTTCCCGCTGTGGCTGCTGGATATCGGCTTTCAGCTGTCGTTTCTGGCAGTGCTGGCCCTGACCCTCTCCATGAAAGCTGCCGGACGGCTGCCGGAACGCTGGCCGCTGTGGCTGCGGCTGGCGCTGGTGGCCACCGTGCTGGCCGAACTGGGCACCCTGCCGGTCATCGCTGGCACTTTCGGGCAGCTGCCGCTGGTGGGTCTGCCGGCCAATCTGGCGGCGGGGGCCGTCATGACCGTGCTGGTGCCGCTGGGCTTTCTGGCCGGGCTGCTGGGGCCGGCGGCGGTGCTGGTCAATCTGCTGGTGCGCCCGCTGGCCGCCGCGCTGCTGGGCATCGTGGAGGTGTTCGGGCAGGCGCCGGTCATGGCCTGGGGGCAGGTCTCGGCGGCCGGTTTCGTGGCCTACACGGTGTGCGCGGCGGCGGGCGTGCTGTGGCTGTGGGGGCGGGTGCGCCTGTCGGCGCTGCTGGGCGTGGTGATGGCCTGCACGCTGCTGACCCTGCTGCCCGGCACGCTGCGTCCGGCCCGCGACATTGTCTTTCTGGATGTCGGTCAGGGCGACGCCACGTTGGTCCGGCTGCCCCACCTGACCCTGTTGGTGGACGCCGGAGGCTCGGTGGGCAGCGACTACGACGTCGGGGGCCGCACGGTGGTTCCCGCCCTGCGCGCCCTGGGGGTCAGGAAGATCGACGTGGTGATTGGCACGCACGCCGATACCGACCACATAGAAGGCATCAGCGGCGTGCTGCGCGGCCTGCCGGTGGGCGAACTGTGGATCGGCCAGCGCAAGAGCGACGATCCGGTGCTGACCACCGTGCTGACCGCAGCCGGGGAAGCCGGTGTCCCTGTGCGCGAGGTGCGGCGCGGCGATCAGGTCACCTCCGACGGGGTGACGGTGACGGTGATGTGGCCCACCGGCACGGTCTGGAGCACTGAGGACAACGAGAACAGCGTGGCCGTGCGCATCCAGTCCGGCAGGTGGACCGCGGCCATTCTGGGCGATCTGCCGGACGTGACGGAAAATCACCTGGGGCTGGGCCGCCTGAACCTGCTGAAAGTCGCCCACCACGGTAGCCGCTACAGCACCAACACCGCGTTCCTGGCGGAGACCACCCCCGCTGACGCGGTGATCAGCGTGGGCCGCAACACCTACGGCCACCCGCATCCGGACGTACTGGGGAGGCTGACGACAGCCGGCGCGGAGGTCTGGAGGACCGATCAGCTGGGGACCATCCGCTGGCCGATTCCGTGAACAGGAGTCTTTGAGAATGTCGCCTTCCGCGAACCCCGTCCTCGGCATAGCAGCAAACACCATCAGCCTCATCCTGAACCGCGAGGAGGCCTCCCTGACAGCGTTGCGCGATCAGCTCACGTAGCTCCGGCGAGCGGTTGCTGGGCCTCCATCGACAGTCGGCTGGAGCTGGCCGGACGACTTCGGAACTGCTCCCAGAGTCCTGGAGCAGTACATGCAGGTGAGAACAACCATCGAATCTCAGTGGCCGGAGCTGGGCTTTTACAACTTGGCGAGTCTATCCAACGAAATAACGGAGGACACATCGGAAGTGGGCGACGATCTCGATGGCCTTACCGATCTCGTCAGGGACTTGAGCCAGGCGGCCCAGCTCGCAGCGACTGATCCGACTGGAGGTCTGTCCTGGCTGCGCTTCACCGCCGAGACACACTGGGGTGATCTCGTTAACGACCTGATCAGCCATCTCAATTACGTCATTGCTTAAGGCGTGCAGAGCGAGGGGAGCTAAATCTCGATCCGCATCCCCGTCCGCGCCGAGGCGAACAACGCATCCAGCACCCGCGCATGGCTCACGCTGTCCTCGGGGGGATACAGCGCCTCTTCCCCGCCCCGCACCACCTGCTGGAAGTGCCCGACCATCGCGGCGTAGGCGTTGAAAGGCGGGAACTCTTCCTCACGCACGCCGGCAGCACTGCTGACCGTGAAAGACACAGGTGAATGGGTGTTGCTGTGGAACACGCCCTTCATGTCCAGCGTGCCGCGTGTGCCCACCACCGTCAGGCGCTGGGTGGCGGTGTCGCTCCAGTCGAAGGCGCAGTCCAGGCTCGCCAGGGCCCCCGGATACTCCAGCACGCCGCTGAGGCCCAGATCGACCCCACCCTGCGTCCAGCGGGCGCGGGCCATGGCGGCCACCGGTTCGCCCAGCAGCAGACGCACCAGATTGACCGTGTAGGTGCCCACGTCGTACAGCGCGCCGCCCCCCTTGTCGGCGTGCCAGCGGAAGTCGTCGGGTCTAGTCAACGGAAAGCCGAAAGCCACCCGCACCGCCCGGAGTTCACCCAGTTCACCATCCTGCACCAGCTGGCGCAGGCGCGTAATGTGGGGATGAAAGCGGTAGGCAAAGGCCTCCAGCAGCACCCGGTTTGTCTCCCGCGCCGCGTCGGCCAGCTGCTGCGCCTCGGCAGCGTTCAGGACTAATGGTTTCTCGGTCAGGACGTGCCGGCCCGCCCGCATGGCCGCCAGGGACCACGGCAGGTGCAGGTCATTGGGCAGGGGGTTGTAGACCGCGTCCACGTCACTGTCCAGCACGTCCTGGTAGCCGCCCACCAGCGGCACCTGCCACTCCTGGGCAAAGGCCCGCGCCCGCTCGGAGGCCGGGTCGCGCACGCCCAGGGCCACCACCTCTCCCCCACCCGCACGAATGGCTGGAATCAGCGCCCGTGCAATGCGCGCCGCGCCCAGCAGGCCCCAGCGAAGTCCCGTTCCCGCCCCGTCAGCAATTGACATGGCCGAGCATGGCACACCGCCGCCAGAGAGGTCGAGTGGGCGCTGCCTAGCGCCGGTTCAGCAGATACACTTTCGGATGGTGCCCGCCGCTGGCCACCTGCAGCAGTTCGCGGGCGTTCCACTGGGTCGATCCGGTCAGCAGGCCCTCGAACAGCCGGATCTCGTGGGTGATCACGGCCAGCCGGCCCTGGCGGCTCAGCAGACGGTGCATCTCCCCCAGAAAGGCCGGGTACAGCGCCGCGTTGCCGCCGTGCGTGCCGATGGCGTCTCCCCACGGCAGATCGGCCACGATCAGGTCGAACGAGCGGGCGGCAAGCCCGGTGTGCAGGGCGTCAATCTGCGCCACCTCGATCTGCCGCCCGGCCGCCTCGATGTTGGTTCTGGCACAGGCCACCGCCGCCGGGTCCAGGTCCACGCCCACCAGCGCGTCGCTCGGCCCCAGCAGGTCGCGCTCGATCAGCAGGGTGCCGCTGCCGCACATCGGGTTGAAGATGCGGTCCACGTCGCGCTGCCCGGCCAGCTTGTGGGTGGCGTAGGCCAGCGTGGCGTTCAGGCCGCCGTTCATGTTGCACACCCGCCAGGGCCGCGCGCTCAGCGGCTTGGGCGTCGTGCGGGCCAGCACCTCCCAGCCGGGGCCGTCCGTTTCGGGACGCAGGCGGATCAGCAGCTGGCCGTCCTCGGGGCGGTACGGCAGTTCCAGCGCATTCTCCAGCTCCTCGGCCAGACGCTGCATCACCACCGACTCCTTGCCGGCCGCGCCCAGCCGGAAGGAGGTCTGCCCCCCCACCGCCAGCACACCCTGCAGGAACTCGGTCAGTTCGCCCAGTTGCTGGTGGCCCAGCAGCCCGCGCGGGCGCGGCACGTCCCAGGTGCGAATGCGGTACGCGGCCAGCGCCGAGCGCAGCCGGGTCAGGCGTTCGGGGTCGCCGGGAAACCAGAAGCGCAGGCCCCGGATGTCGCGGGCCAGCGGCACGGCGGCCAGCTCGGTGGCGGCGACGTGTTCCAGGCCCGGCAGCACCTCCAGCTCGTACTCGTGGGCGGGCTGGCGGGCGCGGTGATCGGTCTTGGGACGACTCTTCCTCTTCCCGGCGGGCTGAAAACGGTCTGATGGGGGGCGAGGCATAGCAGGGCAGTATAGCCCGCGCACGGGTGGGGACGCGGCCCCGGCGCTCTGGTGACGCCAGGACCCACTGTTTCTCATCCTCCGGCGGTTTGCATCCGCCAGTTTTTGACGCTGGAGCAGGGGTGAAAGAAGCCATGGGGCGCCCCGAGGAAGCGGCCCACCCACTCCCGCCAGCAGCGAACTCGGCTGAACCTCTTGGCCGCCGTCCGGCAGGCGTACAATCCGGGCCGCGTATATGACCCGGCCTGCCGCCCCCGACCCGCGTTCCTCAGAGCCCTCCGCTGCCGTGCGGCGCCGCAGGCCCTTGCTTGCCCGGCTGCGCCCCCCGCAACTGATCGCGCTGACCTTTGCGCTGACCATTCTGGTGGGGACCGCGCTGCTGCTGCTGCCGGTCAGCCTGGAGCCGGGCCAGCGCCTCAGCGTGATCCAGGCGCTGTTCATGGCGACCAGCGCCGTGTGCGTGACCGGGCTGGGGGTGGTGGACGTCGGCACCACCTTTACCCCCTTCGGCGAGGTGGTGATGCTGCTGCTGATCCAGGTCGGCGGACTGGGGCTGATCACGCTGGGCACGCTGTTCGCCCTGGCCCTGCGGCGGCGGGTGGGCATCACGGACCGCATTCAGGTGGCGCAGCAGGTCAGCGCCCTGGAACTGGGCGGTGTGGTGAGGCTGGTCCGCACCATCGTCCTGAGTTCGGTGCTGGTGGAGCTGGCCGGGACCATGCTGCTGGCCGCCGTCTTCGTGCCGCAGGAGGGGCTGGGGCGGGGGCTGTACTACGCGTTGTTTCACGCGGTCAGCGCCTTTAACAACGCGGGGTTCAGCCTGTACGCCACCGGCCTGACCGGCTTCGTGACCAATCCGCTGATCAACGTCGTCATTCCGCTGCTGATCGTGCTGGGGGGCATGGGCTTTCTGGTGCAGCTGAACGTGCTGGCCCACCTGCGCAACCGCCGCCGCAACCGCCTGAATTCCAACAGCAAGCTGTCCCTGACCATGATGGGCGCGCTGCTCCTAATCGGCACGGTGGGGTTCGCGCTGCTGGAATGGAACAACCCGGCCACGCTGGGCACCCTGCCCCTCGGGGAGCGGCTGCTGGCCGCGTGGTTTCAGGGCGTCACACCGCGCACCGCCGGATTCAATACACTGGATTACAGCGTCATGGGCTACGGAACCCTGTTCCTGACCATCCTGCTGATGTTCATCGGGGCCAACCCCGGCTCCACCGGCGGCGGCATCAAGACCACCACCTTCTACGTGATGATGGCCTCCGCGTGGGGCATGGTGCGCGGGAGCAGCGACACCACGCTGTTCCGCCGCCGCATCAACACCACCACGATTCTGCGGGCCACGACAGTGGGCCTGCTGAGCCTGGGGCTGGTCAACCTGGGGTTCCTGCTGCTGCTGCTGCTCAACACCAACAAGGACATTCTGTTTGTGCAGCTGTTCTTCGAGACCATCAGCGCCTTCGCCACTGTGGGCCTGAGCATGAACACCACCCCGCTGCTCAATACTGGTCAGGAGGCCGTGCTGATCGTGCTGATGTTTCTGGGGCGCATCGGCCCGCTGACCTTCGCCGTGGCCTTCAGCCGCCCGGATTCCAGAACGCTGGTGCGGTACCCGGCAGAGCATGACATCCTGATCGGTTGACCCCGGCCGGTGGTATCTCTGCCGCGCGGCATGCCGCATGCCCCCTGTGTCTGCTGCCCCCAGGTGCTGGGTAGGCCGCGCCGCGCCCTGGACACCGGGCCCGTTTGACCCTGCGGCCCTCCGGCTCTTAGACTGCCCTCTCCTGTGACCCGCCGCCCCTTCGTCCTGCCCCGCCGCGCCCTGAGCGCCCGGCTGACGCCCGCCCAACTGCTGGCGCTGGTCTACGCGGCGGGCATATTGATCGGGACCGGACTGCTGCACCTGCCGGGAGTCCAGCGCGCAGGCGGGGCGGCGCTGAGCAGCGTGGACCTGCTGTTCACGGCCACCAGCGCCATCTGCATCACCGGACTGGTGGTGGCCGACACCGGCGAGGCCTTCACGCGACTGGGACAGGTGATCATCATCGTGCTGGTGCAGATCGGGGGACTGGGCATCCTGACTTTCGGGACGCTGTTCGCGTTTCTGACCGGCAGGCGGCTGAACTTCAGCGAGCGCCAGGGGCTGGTGGCGCAGCTCAACGCGCTGAACGTGGGCGGCGTGCTGCCCCTGCTGCGGGCGATCCTGACCTACACCCTGATCAGCGAACTGGTAGGCACGGTCCTGCTGTCCCTGCGCTTCGTGCCGCAGTACGGGCTGGGCGAGGGCCTGTACCAGTCGGTCTTTCACGCGGTCAGCGCGTACAACAACGGCGGCTTCGTGGTGCTGGCAGGCGGAATGACCCCCTACGCGCAGGATCCGCTGGTCAGCCTGACCATCAGTGCCCTCGTGATTCTGGGTGGGCTGGGGTTTCTGGTGCAGCTGAACTATGTCTCGCACCTCCTGCACCCGCGCAAGAACCGGCTGTTGGTCTACAGCCGCCTGACCATGCTGACCACGGCGGTGCTGCTGGGGCTGGGCACGCTGGTGATCCTGGTGCTGGAGTGGCAGAACACCCGGACGCTGGGCGCGCTGGGCACGCCGGGCAAATTCCTGGCCGCCTTCTTCCAGAGCATGACCCCGCGTTCCGGCGGCTTTTCCACCGTCAATATCGAGTCGATGAACACCGCCAGCATCTTTACCATCATTGCCCTGATGTTCATCGGGGCAAACAGCGGGTCCACCGGGGGCGGCATCAAGACCAGCACCTTTGCCATTCTGGTGGGCAGCGCGTGGAACATGGTGCGCGGGCGCGGCGACCTGATCCTGTTTCAGCGCCGGGTGCTGAACGAGAACGTGGTGCGGGCCGGCAGCATCACCACGCTGTACACCCTGCTGGTGGCCGGGGCCTTCTTCCTGCTGCTGGCCACCAACCCCAAGCTGGGCTTCACCCACCTGCTGTTCGAGACCGTCAGCGCCGCCGCCACCGTGGGGCTGAGCATGAACACCACCCACCTGCTCAACGATCCGGGCCTGCTGATCCTGACCGCGCTGATGTACCTGGGACGCATCGGCCCCCTGACCTTCGCGGTGGCCTTCAGCCTGCGCAGCACCCAGAAGCGCAACATCAAATATCCGCCGGAGCGCGATATTCTGGTGGGGTAAGGAACGCGGTCCACGCTCTACAGGTATCCTCCTGTACAGCGCGCCGCAGCCCAAAGGAAACCGACTGAATGAAGATCAAACAATGCCTCGTGATCGGCCTGGGCCGGTTCGGCACCGCCGTCGCCACCACCCTCTACGAGATGGGCCACGAGGTCGTGGCGGTGGACCACAACGAGGAAAACGTGGAACGGGTCATGAATCTGGTGACGCACGCGGCCATCGTGGACGCCAGCGACGAGCGGGCGCTGCGCTCGATTGGCGTGGGCGACTTCGACGTGGTGGTGGTCGCCATCGGCACCGACGTGCAGGCCAACATCCTGGCCACCATGAACGCCAAGAGTCTGGGGGCCACCTACGTGGTCACCAAGGCCGTGGATGAGATGGCCCGGCGCGTTCTGGAGCGCATCGGGGCCGATCTGGTGATCCGGCCCGAACACGACATGGGCGTGCGTCTGGCCCGGCAGATCGCCACCCCCAATATTGTGGACACGCTGGACCTGGGGGGCGACTACGCCATCGTGGAAATCGAGGCCAACGACCGACTCAAGGGCACGCTGCGCGACCTGAACCTGACCGGACGCTTCGGCGTGCAGATCATCGCCATCAGTCGCGCCGGCAAGATCGAGATGACTCCACGCGCCGAGGATGAATTGCGCCCCCACGACAAGCTGGTGTTGATCGGCACCAGCCACAACATCGACGAGTTGAGGCGCTACCTGGGCGAGTAGGCCCTTGCCGAGTTACTGACTACCATACCGCCGCGCGATCACCACCCGCCGCACGATGCGGTCTGCCAGCCCCGGCAACACGCTGTTCAGCAGGGCCACCGCGCGGTAGACGCCCGGCACAGTCACCTCGCGGCGCGGGCGGTCCAGCACCCCGGCCACGGCGCGGGCCACGACTTCCGGCCCCGGCATGGGCAGGCGGGCGCGGGCGGTCATCTCGCTTTTTACGAAGCCGGGGGCAATCAGACTGACGTTCACGCCACTGCCCAGCAGTTCGCGCCGCAACCCGTGTGAGAAGCCCCGGAGGCCGAATTTGCTGGCGCTGTACATGCCGTTGGTGGCCGCCCGTCCCGCCACCGAGCCGATGTTGACGATGTGCCCGCTGCCGCGTGAGCGCATCCCCGGCAGCACCAGACGCACCAGTTCAATGGGGGCTTCCAGATTGACGCGGATCACCCGCAGCGGGTCGGCGTCGTCCCACCACCAGCCCTGCTCCACCGTGACCCCGGCGTTGTTGATCAGCACGTCGATGCGCCCGAATTTCGCCTGGGCGGCTCCAATCAGGGCGCGGCGCGAGGCGTCGTCGGTCACGTCGGTGGGCACGGCGATCACGCGCGAGCCGCTGGGGTCGAGCTCGCGGGCCAGGGCGGCAAGTTGGTCCTCGCGGCGGGCAGCCAGCACCAGCGCGTGCCCACGCGCCGCCAGTTCACGCGCCGTTGCCAGCCCGATGCCGCTGGACGCGCCGGTCAGGACCACGACGCGGCGCTCAGAAGGGGTCTTCAGGGTCATGGCGTGAATGCTAGCGTCCCTCAGCCGCGCATCAGGCACAGGCGGCAGACTGGGGCGGTGAAGCTCAGGCCCCCGCCCAGATCAGTCCTGCTGACGCTGCCCCTGCTGTGCGCCGCCCTGCTGGGCCTGGGTGGGCAGGCCGCCACACCCGGCACCATTCCGGCGCTGCCGCCAGGACCGTCGGGGCCGGTGTCAGTTCCCCCCGAGCCCCGGCCCCCAGCCCCCAGACCACCAGCGGTCACGCCTCCTCCAGCTCAGACGCCCCCCACGCTGCCCCCACCCGAAATTGCGCCGACATCCCCGCCCCGGCCACCGCCCGCGCCCCCTCTGCTGCCGGTCACGCCCCCCACCAGTCCAGCGCTGCCCAGCGTATACCGGCCCAGCGACCCCCTGTATCCCCAGCAGTGGAACCTGAGCGTGATTGGCATGCCGCAGGCCTGGGCGCTGTTGCCGGACGCCCTGAAGCCGGACGCCGCGAAGAGGACCAGCACCTCGAAGACGCCGCCGGTCACGGTAGCCGTGTTGGACACCGGCTTCGTGGAGACGCCGGAGCTGGCCGGGCGCGTGGTGAACGGCTACGATTTCGTGCGTGACCCGGCGCGGGCCGGAGACGGCGGCGGGCGCGACGGGGACGCCAGCGGCGTGGGGCAGTTCGCCTACCACGGCGAGGTGGTCGCCAACATCATCGCCGCCGCGCACGATGGGCGGGGCATGGCGGGCATCAACCCCCTGGCGCGGGTCGTGCAGGTGCGGGTGGCGGGCGTGGACGGCCTGATCGACCCGCAGGACCTGGCCGACGGTCTGCGCTGGGCGGCGGGCCTCGCGGTGCCGGGGGTGCCGACCAATCCAAACCCGGCAAAGGTGCTGAACCTGAGCCTGTTTGCAGATTTCATTCCGCTGACCGGCTGCGACGCCCGCATCCAGAACGCAGTGGACGCTGTGACCGCCAGGGGCGTGCTGGTAGTGGTGGGGGCCGCCAACGATGGTGCGGACGCCTCCGGCTACTCGCCGGCCGGCTGCCGGGGCGTGCTGACCGTGACCAGCGCCACGTCGCAGGGCACGCGCCCGCCCTACGCCAACTGGGGCCGCAGCGTCGCCGTCGCCGCGCCGGGCGGTGAGCCTGGACATGGCGTGCCCGTCAGCAGCCTGAGCGGACCGGGGGGTGTACGTGCGCCCGACGGCACCAGCATGGCCGCTCCGCATGTCGCCGGAGTCGCCAGCCTGATCCTGGGCATGCGCCCGCGCCTGAGCCCCGCGCAACTGCGCAGCGTGCTGACCCGAAGCGCCGTCCCGTTTCCCGGTGGACGCTGTGACCCGGAACCCGCGCGCAGTTGCGGCAGCGGCACGCTGAACGCGGCGGCGGCAGTGCGCGCGGCGCTGGCCTCCAGCCTGGGGAAATAGGACCGGGGCGCAGGCGCCACACCGCACGCCGCGCCAACTGTTCACCCGCCAACCCATGTCCCGCGCCCTGACCGCTAGGATGGGGACATGAGGTTTCAAGCATGAACGCGCCCGCCTGGCGCATCTGGCTGGTCACGGCGCTGGTGTGCGGCTGGGGCATCCTGACCATCCGCTTCGTGTCCCAGAACACCTGGCCGCTGGCGGCCATCAGTCTGGTGCTGGCCGTGTTCAACGCCTACACCCTGTACAACCTGACCCGCCGGGGAAAATAACCGCGAAGGGACCAGCCGCTAGATGAGGTGATGGCGTTCCAGCCGTCGGCCGCGTTCCCGCGCCGTGCGTTTCAGGGCGTCCACGGAGAGCACCACGCGCGGCGAGGTCCAGACCTGCGACGCCTTGTGAAAGGCCCACCCCGCGCCCAGCGTGACGGCGGCGTGCTGAACTAACCCGTCGGCGCTGCGCCACAGCAAGACCGTGCCGGGCTTGGCATCATTGCCGCCGGGACGGGTGCGCCCGGTCAGGAACGTCTCGAAGGGGGCGCGCTGCATCCACTGGTGTTCGGCCCCGGCCACGCCCGCCGCGCCCATCACCGCGCCGAAGCAGTTCGCGCCGCTGTGGAGGGCGAAGGTGCCGGCCAGTTCGCGGATCCGGGGCAGGATGGTGGCGGCGGCGGCCCAGACGCTTCGAGGCACCTGGGATTTCTGACAGGCAGGGCCGCCGTTGGCGACCACCCGTGTCAGCACGGCGTCGGTGAGCAACTCAGGTGTCCAGAGAAAACGCGCCTCTGGCAAGCCAGGCAATAGATCAGCGAAATCGCAGCGGCGCGGAACGTTGCCCCGGCGGTGGCGTTCCTGCGCCCGCAGCACGTCACCTTGAAGCCTGGGGCCGAGCGCGGACCAGTCCGCGGTCGTGAGCCACCCCACCCGGTCTGCCTCTCCGGCAATGCCCCACACGGCGTTGGTGTCGCGCTCCTCGGGCGTCAGGTGCGCCTCTCCGCGGGGAAGGGTGGGCAGGGCAAGGGACGCCGCCTCCCGGGCCGTCAGGAAGAACGGCTGGCGTGGCGGCGCTAGCCAGCCCCGCCAGGAGGCTTTCAACCCGTCCGGAACGGGAACATTCAAGACGCGCATGGACATCAGCGCAGCAGCGGCAGCCCAAAACCGTGCGCCTGTATGCGGGCGCAGACGCGCTCGAAGGCCCCCGGATCGGCCACGAAATCCAGCTCATCGCCCGGCACGCGCAGCACCGGACAGGCATCAAAGTCCGCGATCCAGCTGTCGTACAGCCGGTTGAGGCCCGCCAGATACGCGTCGGGGATGTCCTGCTCGTAGCTGCGGCCCCGCAGGGCGATGCGGCGGCGCAGGGTCGGCAGGCTGGCGTCGATGTGGATCAGCAGGTCCGGCACCCGCAGGGCCGGCAGGATCCCCTCGTACAGCCCGCCGTAGGTGGCCCAGTCGCGCGCCTCCATCTGTCCACTTTCAAACAGGTTGCGGGCGAAGATGTTGGCGTCCTCGAACACGGTGCGGTCCTGAATCACGTAGCGCGCGCCTGTCACCAGGTTCAGGTGCTGCTCCAGCCGGCGCGACAGGAAGTAAATCTGCGAGTGGAACGAGTAGCGCCGCATGTCGCGGTAGAAGTCTTCCAGGTACGGATTTTCGGCGTAGGGTTCGTACACCGGGCGCAGGCCGTAGCGCTCGGAGAGCATGCGCGTCAGCGTGCTCTTCCCGCTGCCGATGTTGCCGGAGACGGCAAGATACATCAGTGCTCGCCCTGTGTGTGGGGCATCAGTCCGCCGCCTGTCCCGCCGTCAGCGCCTCGTGGACGCGGGCCAGGATCAGCTCCTCGTGTTCGGGGTTGCCCACGAAGTCGATGTCGCCAGCCTGCACCGTCAGCAGCGGGTGGGCGTAGCTGCGGAAATACTCGTCGTACCGGGCGGTCAGCTCGGCCAGATAGGCGGCCTGCATGTCCTGTTCGAAGGACCGGCCCCGGCGGGCAATGCGGCGCAGCAATTCGTCGGTGTCGGCACGCAGGTACACCACCAGATCGGGGGTGGGCAGGCGCGGCGACAGGTGCGAATACAGGTCCTCGTACAGTGCGAATTCAGCGTCCTTGAGGTTCATGGCGGCAAAGATGAAGTCCTTGGCGAACAGGTAGTCGCTGACCACGTTGCCGCTGAACAGCCCCGGCTGAGCGAGCGCCGAGAGCTGCTTGAAACGCGACAGCAGGAAAAAGACCTGCACCTGAAAGGCGTAGGCATCGGGCTGCTCGTAAAAGCGCGCCAGGAAGGGATTTTCCTCCACAACTTCCAGATTCAGCTCCGCGCCGTAACGCGCCGAGAGCCGCCGGGACAGGCTCGTTTTTCCCACCCCGATGGGGCCTTCAATCACCAGATACATAGACAGTGCGGAGCATAGCGCGCCGCGTCGCGGGGGAACGGGCGGGACCGGGCTTGACAGGCCGAGGTAGCCGGCAGCCCAGCATGGGACTGGTGCTGGCGTGACGGGCGTGCATCCTCGTGTGGTTCGCGCGAACATAACAAAGGGAGGCGGAGGCGACTGCTCACCGCCTCCCCTCCCCGCTTATATGGCTCACTCCGTCCTGCGGCTCTGGCGTCTCCTGGCGCTGCGCCGCAGATTTGAGCCGTCCCGCTTCCCGCGCCGCCTGGGTCAGCAGGTACTCGATCTGGGCGTTGACACTTCTCAGGTCATCGGCGGCCCAGCGTTCCAGCGCCGCGTACAGTTCGGGACTGATCCGCAGAGGGTAATTTTTCCGGGCCATGCGGGCCTCCTCTGCCTTTAGGGGCGCGCTAGTACAGGCTCCCGGCGTTGACGATAGGCTGCGTGCCGCGCTCGCTGGTCAGGACCACCAGCAGGTTGCTGACCATCTGGGCCTTGCGCTCCTCGTCAAGCTCCACGATGTTTTGATCGGCCAGCTCACGCAGGGCCATCTGCACCATGCCCACCGCGCCCTGCACGATCTGCGCTCTGGCGGCGATGATCGCACTGGCCTGCTGGCGCTGCAGCATGGCCCCGGCAATTTCCGGCGAGTAGGCCAGGTGCGACAGCCGGGCTTCCAGCACCTCCACCCCGGCGTGGCGCAGGCGGGCGGCCAGCTCACGGCCCAGCGCCTCGGCCACCTCGTCGGCATTGCCGCGTAGACTCCGGCCGCTTTCCTCGTAGTTGTCGTAGGGGTACTGCGAGGCGAGGTGGCGCAGCGCAGTCTCGGACTGGATGGCGACAAACTCGGCATAGTCCTCAACATCGAAGGTGGCCCGCGCTGAATCCACCACCCGCCACACGATCACGGCGGCGATCTCGATGGGATTGCCCGACAGGTCATTGACCTTCAGCCGCTCGGAATTGAAGTTGCGAATCCGCAGCGACACGTTCTTGCGAACCGTCAGCGGGTTCGTCCAGTACATGCCGTTGCGCCGCTCGGTGCCCACGTAGCGTCCGAACAGGGTCAGCACCTTGGCCTGGTTGGGCTGCACGATGAAAAACCCGATCATGGCGAACAGCAGCAGCAGGCCCAGCACCACGCTCAGCAGCAACTGCCCGGCCACCAGCAGCCACACGCCCAGCGCCACCAGCGCCAGCCACAGCAGGAAGATCGGCACGCCCGGCAGCCCGAAGGCCGGGCGCTCCACACTCGCCACGCCGCTGCGGGTGGAGATGCCACCTTCGGGTCCAACCATTTCCGGCGGGCTTTCCAGGGGTGCTTTTTTCAGTTCACTCATAACCGTCTCCCTCCTCTGGGGATGATATCACCGTGATACGGGAATGAACCGGGAAAGTTCCCAGGAGTGGGGCAGGCGGGCCTGTCCTCAACCCCCACACCTGCGCCGGAGACAGCAGGAGAAACCCAGAGACAGCAGAAGAGACAGGGCCAGCCCGCACCCCGTCTCCCCTTCTGGTCGTCCTGTTGCGGCGGCTAGCGCCCGGTCTGTTGCAGCGTTCGCTTGAGCAGCGTGACCTTCACGTCCACGCTCTTCTTGTTGCGCCACACCCGCAGGTTGACGGTCTGGCCGGGGCGTTTGGCCGCCACCAGCCGGGTCACGTCGAAGGAGTTCTGCACGCGCACGCCGTCCACCGCTACAATGATGTCACCCAGGGGGGCGAGCAACTGATCGCTGCTGTTGCGCAGGCTGCCGCGCAGGCCCGCGCGGGCGGCGGCGCTGCCGGCCGGCACGTCCATCACCAGCGCGCCCTCCGAGCTCGACAGGCCGGCCAGCTGACGCAGCGCCGGAGGCAGGGTGGCCAGGTCGGTCAGGGACGCTCCCAGCGTGCCGCGCTGCGGAACCCCGATCTTTTCCAGATCGTCCAGGCTCTGCTTGACCACGTCGCCGGGAATGGCGATGCCGATTACGCCCGGCACCAGGTTGTTGGGCGCGGCGTTGGCGTCGGCCACGCCCACCACCAGTCCGCGCGAATCCAGCACCGGGCCTCCGCTGTTGCCCTGCTGGATGCTGGCGGTGGTCATCAGGTACTCGCCGATCTCGCCGCCCAGATTGTCATTGCGCGGCACGTTGTCCGCGCTGGCCATCACGCTGAAGATGCCGGTGCTGACGAAGTTGGGAATCCGCAGCGGCGTGCCCATCGCGGTCAGCTTCTGGCCGGGAATCAGGCGGGCGCTGTTGCCGAAGCTCAGGGTCTTGGGGGCCGTGACACCGGTCACCCGCAGGATGGCGATGTCGATACCGGGATCAACGCCCTCGATCTTGGCCGACACCTTGCGCCCGTTGTACAGCGTGACGCTCAGCGAGTCCTGGAACTCGACGACGTGGTAGTTGGTGACGATCAGGTCCTTCTTGTAGAAAAAGCCGGTGCCGGTCTCGATCGGGTCGTCACCCGGCTGCAGCTGGTCGCGTTGCAGGCGGTTGTCGATCCGCACCACCGCCTGCAATGCGTTCTGCGTGACCTCGACGGTGTTGATCTCGTCCGGCGTGACCAGGGCGCGCTGGGCGTCCACCCGGCCAGTCAGGTACGCGCCCAGCAGCGCCGCGCTCAGCAGCAGCGCGGCGCCCACAACGCGGCCCGCATTCACCCCTCGCCGCCGCCCTTGCTGCTGGGGCTGCCCTTGCTCTCGGCCTTGGGGGCGCTCTTGCCCTCGCCGCCGCCGTCACCGGACTTCTCACGCGGGCGCGAGTCGTTGGCGTAAAAGCCGCTGCCCTTGAAGGCAATGCCGGGCCGCGCCAGCACGCGCTTGACCGGCACGCCGCTCTCGGGGTGGGCGGTGTAGGCGTCGTCGCGCATGCTCTGGCGCAACTCGTAGATTTCTCCGGTGTCGGTGTTCTTGTAGAGGTAGGTGGGCATGACAGGGTTCCTTGAAGCGCTGAGGCGGGATGGGGTGGGGGTCAGATCGGTGCAGAGTGCCGGGCCGCGTGCTGCATGGGGCCGTCTTTCCGGCGCACAGCTTAGCAAGGACAGCCTAGCAAGGGCCGCCGGGACAAAACGGGCGGCTGTCTCACTTCACCGCCCGCCGCGTGCGTCCTGGCGTCCTGTGAGCATCTTGCTCAGCAGAGGCGGGCCGGGGGTGTTATGCTTTACCGGCGAACCCCTGTCATGCCGGGGGCTTTCGCAGCAACAGGGCAGCGCAAGGCCCACCCGCACCATCCGGGTGGGAAACGAGGTGGAGGTCAGCGAGTGTTCTGCGGATGCCTCCAGGTGTGGGCGACACCTACCCGCCGCGTCTGCCACATGCAGATGCGGGAAGTCCAGGCGATAACCCCCGCGGCAACGCGGGCATAAGGCCGGACCCGACCCGACAACATCACACAGGCATTCCCGCACTTTTCACTTGAAAAGGCGGGGCGGAGTTCTTATGTGCGGAATCGTGGGTTATATCGGCGGGCGTCAGGCGCAGGACGTTCTTATCTCGGGCCTCTCCAAGCTGGAATACCGGGGCTATGACAGCGCGGGCGTGGCCATTGGCGACGGCGCGTGCATCGCCGTGAAGAAGAAGGCGGGCAAGCTGGCCAATCTGGAAGCGGAGCTGGAAGGCCGCCCCCTGAGCGGCACGCTGGGCATCGGGCACACGCGCTGGGCCACGCACGGGCTGCCCAACGACACCAACGCCCACCCGCATGCCACCGAGGACGGGCGGATCGTCATCATCCACAACGGCATCATCGAGAACTACCTGAAGCTGAAAGAGGCGCTGATGTCACGCGGCCACGAGTTCAAGAGCGAGACCGACAGCGAGGTGCTGGCCCACCTGATTGAGGAGGCCTACAGCGGTGACCTGTATGAGGCCGTCCGCACGGCGCTGGGGCAGGTGCGCGGCGCCTACGGCATCGTGGTCACGCACGTCGACCACCGCGAGATCGTCGCGGCCCGCACGGTCAGTCCGCTGGTCATGGGCGTCGGCGAGGGTGAGATGTTCCTGGCCTCGGACGTGCCGGCCCTGCTGGCCTACACCCGCAAGATGGTCTTTCTCCACGACGGCGACATGGTGGTGCTGAACGACGACGGCTTTCGCGTCACCGATCTGGACGGCAACGAACAGGCCCGCGAGATCGAGCACATCGACTGGGACGCCGAGGCTGCCGAGAAGGGCGGGTACGACACCTACATGCTCAAAGAAATCTACGAGCAGCCCACCGCCCTGACCAACACCCTGATCGGCCGCCTGCACGACGACACCGGCGAGGTCAATCTGGACATCAACCTCGATCCCTCCTCGTTCAAGCGCATCTCCATCATCGCCTGCGGTACGGCCTTCTACGCCGGGCTGGTGGGCGAGTACCTGATCGAGCAACTGGCCCGCATTCCGGTGGAAGTGGACGTGGCCAGCGAATACCGTTACCGCGATCCACTGGTGTCCGAACACACGCTGGCCATTGTGGTCAGCCAGTCCGGCGAGACGATTGACACCCTCGAAGCCCTGCGTGAGGCCAAGCGGCACGGTGCCAAAACCCTGGGCGTGATCAACGCCAAGGGCAGCAGCATGACCCGTGAGCTGGACGACACGCTGTACATCCACGCCGGGCCGGAAATCGGGGTGGCCAGCACCAAGGCGTACACCTCGATGGTCAGCGCCTTCGTGATGCTCGCACTCTGGCTGGGCCGGGCGCGCGGCACCCTCAGCGAGCAGCAGGGCGCGGAACTGCTCAAGGCCACCCGCGAGCTGCCCCGGCTGGTGGAGGAAGCGCTGGCCCCCGAGCGCGTGGAGGCGATCAAGGCCGTGGCCGAGAAGTACGCCCACGCCCGCGATTATCTGTTCCTGGGACGCGGCGTCAACAGCCCCACCGCCTACGAGGGCGCGCTGAAGCTCAAGGAAATCAGCTACATCCACGCCGAGGCCTACGCGGCGGGCGAGATGAAGCACGGGCCGATTGCGCTGATCGATTCCAACCTCCCCGTCGCCGTGATCGCCACCGAGAGCCGCCTGCTGGAAAAAACCATCAGCAACGTGCAGGAAGTGCGCGCCCGCGCCGGCAAAGTCATCCTGTTCCTCAGTGACGGCGACACCGAGAACGCCCGCCACGGCGACGACGTGATCTATGTGCCGCGCGCCCACGAGATGGTCAGCCCGGTGGTCAATGCCGTGGCGATGCAGTTGCTGGCGTATTTCACGGCCACCGCGCTGGGCAAGGACGTGGACAAGCCGAGGAATCTGGCAAAAAGCGTGACGGTGGAATAGGGCAAATTACTCTCATTTTGACCGAGACGGAACCGAATGCCGTGCCCAAGCTTGAAATCAGACCTCTGAGCGACGCCCCCGACACCCGCGAGCAACTGGCCGAACTGCTGGTGCACACCGTGGCGGGGGGCGGCTCGGTGGGCTTCATGCACCCGCTGACGCGTGAGGCGGCCAGCGCCTTCTGGGACGGGACGCTGGCCGCAGCCGCGCGCGGCGAAAGGATCATTCTGGGCAGCTGGGATGGCCCGAGCCTCACGGGTACAGTCACCCTGATCCTGCACATGCCCCCCAACCAGCCCCACCGCGCCGAGATCGCCAAGATGATGACCCATCCCCGGTGGCGCGGTCAGGGCGTGGCGACGGCGCTGCTGCGGGCCGCCGAGGCACTGGCCGCAGAGCGCGGGCGCACCCTGCTGGTGCTGGACACCGCCTCAGACGGAGGGGCGGCAGGCCTGTACGAGCGCGCGGGCTACACCTTTGCTGGAGAGCTGCCCGGCTACGCCCTCAAGCCGCACGGAGGCCTGACCGGAACACGGCTGTACTGGAAGCGCATCGGCGAGGGAGCGGCCTGACCGCCTACGCTCCCCTCGCCGCGCACTACCACTTGTCGTCGTCCAGCGCCTCGCCCTTGCCCTCGCGTCTGGACTTGCGACGCGCCTCCTTGCCCTGCTTGCGTCTGGGGCGGGGCGTCAGGGTGACCTCGTACACGCGCGACGGGTCACAGGGGGCGGGGTACTCGCCCAGCGACTCGCCAGGATCGGCCATTCTCAGGTTTCCGGCGATGTGCATGTGGCGCTCGCCACAGTACGGGCACTCGTCCACCACCCAGAACATGACGCGGGTACCGGGCATGTCGCGCAGCGACGCGAAGGCCAGGCGCGGGGTGTTGCGGTCTTTCTTGCCCATGGGGAAGAGGCTAGCGCGGGCGTGGACTGCCTTCTGTAGCGCCCCTCAATGTTGACCCTGGCGGCCCCCGAACCAGCGCACCTCCTTCTGGACCACGCAAAAGCGGTTGCCATCAGGATCGGCCAGCACCACGAAATCTGCGTCCGGCTCGGAGCGCCAATCCACCCGCGACGCGCCCAGAGCCAGCAGACGGGCGACCTCTGCCTCCTGGTTCTCAGCGTACAGATCCAGATGGTGCCGCCGGGCCCCTGGCGACGTAACCCGCTTGAGGGCCAGCTGGACGCCAGCTCCGTCACGCGGAATCAGGACCACCCAATCCTCGTCGGGGGCCTCGCGCGGGACGTAGTCCAGCGCCGCCATCCAGAAGGTCATGGCCCGCGCCAGATCGCGCACGCCCCAGACAATAGACCCGATCTTCAACATGGGACGAGTCTGGAGGCTCAGCGCTCCGGCCCGCGCCCGGTCACCAGCAGGTCACGGATATCGGTCTCAGCCTCGAAGCCCCAGGTGCAGCAAAGCGCCGCTGTCGCTGCCAGACAATCGCCGTGTACGCGCACTTCCGCCAGTTCAGAGTGGGAGGTACACAGGCGGCTGGCCGGCACACGGCTGTCCTCCCTGCAAGGTGATGACCTCATTGCCGGGCTTCGGGCTCGACGTGACCGTGAGCAGGCCGCGCGAATACCCGACGTGGTCTCTGGTGGCCATGCAATTCTTGTCCGGCCCGAAGCCCGGCACCGATGCGGGAGACACATCCGGGCTGCTGGGCCGGGCACAGCGGTCCGGCTGGGTGCGCGTCCACATACCCAGTCGTCCGGGGATGGGTGCGGCCTTCGCGTACACCCCGTTCAGGTTCAGCATGGCCGCCCTGCCCGTGCCGGGGATTCTCCCCGGTCTGGCCAGAGAAGCGTTCCAGCAGCGAGTTGCGGGCGCTGTCTACCACCCACAAGTTCGGCGCAGCGGCGTGGCCCAGCAGGGCGCACAGCAGCAGTCTAGGCCGCGCCTCATTTCAGCGGACCTCGATCCCTACGCTTGACAGGGTGGGGTTGGGGCTGGCCTTCTCGCTGGAATAACGGAGCTCGTAACTGCCCGGCTGTGCCGGCATCTTCAGGGTGCCGGGATTGCCGTCTCTGGTGTAGAAGTAGGTGGTGTATTCGCCGACAGGCGCCCCCTTCCTGACCACCGTGACGTAGTCGCCAGGATTGTTGGGTCCGGTCCACTTCACCTGGATGCTGCTGCCCGGTTTGGCGGTGGCGGGGGCAGTCAACCCGTATTGAGGGGCGGTCAGGGTGATGGGAATGGCGGCCAGGGTGGGGTTGGGGCTGGCCTTCTCGCTGGAATAACGCAGTTCGTACTCCCCGGGCGTGAGCGGGACGGTCAGCTTGCCGGGATTGCCGTCTCCGGTGTGGAAGTAGGTGGTGTACTTGCCGATGGGCGCCCCCTTTTCCACCACCGTGACGTAATCGCCGGGGTTGTTGGGGCCAGTCCACCTGACCTCGATCTGGCTGCCCGCCCCGGCCGTTTTAGGAGCCGATAGACCGTAGGTCGGCGGCGTCAGGGTAATGGGTGCGCTGGCCAGGGTGGGGTTGGGGCTGGCCTTCTCGCTGGAATAACGCAGTTCGTACTCCCCGGGCGTGAGCGGGACAGTCAGCTTGCCGGGATTGCCGTCTCTGGTGTGGAAGTAGGTGGTGTATTTGCCGATGGGCGCCCCCTTTTCCACCACCGTGACGTAATCGCCGGGGTTGTTGGGGCCAGTCCACCTGACCTCGATCTGGCTGCCTGCGCCGGCCATTTTTGGGCCAGAGACAGCGTAGGTTCCGGTCTGGGCGGTGGCTGTCGCCCGACTGAGTGCCGCACCGAGTTCGGCACCGCTGCGGGTGTTTTCAAATGTTCCCACGCCCTCGAAACTCTTGCGGGCCTTCTCATTCAGGTCAATCCCGATGATGCGGATATCAACTTCAATGCCTATTTTCTTGAACAGCGCCGCCGCATCATTCAGCTTGCCGCCGCAGGATTCCTCGCCGTCGGTGACCAGCACGATCACCTTGCGGCTGGTGTCCTTTGGAAAGTCGTTGGCCGCCTGCATCAGCGAGTAGACAATAGGCGTGGCCCCCTTGGGCGTCGCGGCCGTCACCTGCCCCTGCAGGGCGGCCCGGTCAAAGCCTTTCATGGGCGTGACCAGCACCGAGTCCTCACACTGCGCCCCCGCCTTCAGGCCGCCCCCGTAGATCCGCATGCCCACGTTCAGGCTGGAATCGGCCTTCAGGCCCGTCAGAAACTGGGTCAGGGTGGCCTTGGCCGAGGCCATGCGGGTCTGACCATCGGGCAACTTGCCCAGCATGCTGCCTGAGGCGTCCAGAATCAGCTGAACGTTGGTGGTGCCCTGTGCTCCGGCTGCGCCGGCAAGGAGACCCAGGCTGAGGGCCAGAACCACGGACGTACGGCAAGATGACCTGTAGCGGGACATGTCGATCCTCCTGGGGGTGAAGGGCGAGCGACCGGAAGCCGGAAGGCTCGCGGGGCGAAAGGGCCTCTTGCGGACACGTGTGGCAGACGGGGCAAGCTGGTCACGGGACAGGCGGGCCAACAAACACGCTCGTTGTTCTCGTTTTTCGATACTTCCTCCGGCGACTGACAGAGGCTCCACAATGCCGGGACGGTCTGGGAAAGGGACAGACGGCCAGCCATGCTTGCACTTTCTCCGGAGGACTGAACCCTGCATCCGTAAGTGCTGTCTGGGAGCAAGTTAAAATGCATGATAACCCGTCCCGGCTCGACCGTTCAATCCTGGCGGCGCGGGGCCGGGTTTTGCAGGCACCGAGGAGAACCGAGGGCGCCATCCTTATTTTCTGAGGCTGTGCTCCAGGCAGATGCTCTAGACTGTTGCCCGATGTCACGTCTCCACCGGCCCCAGGACAGGGCGTCATGACCGCTCCGGACGGGACCGGTGGACTGGGCCCTCAGCTGGACCGGGGGCGCAAGCTGCTGCACCTGTACCGCCGGGGTGTGGGCGGCGAGCGCACCAACGCCGGCCGACTGCTGCTGACCCACCTCAAGACCCATGACCTGACGTTGTACGACCTGGACCCCAGCCTGCCGGTCTCTCAGGACCTGTCCGACCTGGACCGCTGGCGCGAGAGTGCCGCGCTGCTGGCCCAGATCGGCAAGCCCGAGCAGGACGATGTCCTGACCCGGCTGGTGGACGCCACGGATCTGACCGAGACTGAGCTGGCCCGGCTGTTGCAGGCCGTGGACACCGAGACGCTGGTGGACGTGCGCGCCGACGGCTGGGCCTACACCCACGGCGGCAACGCCGACGACTACCGCCGCGCCGCCCGGCAGGTCACGCCCGCCGTCCTGCTGGCCGGTCAGGGGTCGCTGGCGGATCGCCTGCTGGCCGCCACCCTGCACCGCCACCACCTTCTGACCCACCCCGAACGCAACATCCGCGCGTCCGACGAGCTACAGAAGCGCGTGCTGCTGGGGCTAATCTTCGGGCTGACCGGACACCGCGCCGAGGCCACCGAGGCGGGCGTCCGCGCCCACCTGAATGCCGATCAGCTGGCCCGGGTGCGAGCGCTGCTGGCCGGGCACGGCGAACGCCTGAAGGCCGGAGCACTGGACTGGGCCGAGACACAGGCAGCTGAGGTGGGACGCGGGGGATAAGAGATAGATAGTCTTGTGCTGGTTCATCCGGACCACAAAACGGATAAAGACGCTGACTTAGGTTTCCTCACATTCCAACACAGGCCACAGGCACCCACAGGACCGGCTCAGGGCAGCATCACCTCATCTGTCGGCCTGTCGCTACCACACACGTTGGCCGCGTCAGTCCCTGAACTCTGCTTTTTCCATTCCACAACGTCCACTCCCCAACGAGGCCCCCGCCCATGAATGTCCTGTTTACCAAGAATTTCACCGTCACCGCCGCCCAGCTTCACGCCCTGAAGGGCAGCCGTTACGCGCTCTGGGCCAGCCACTCCGATCCCGGCCACGGCATGCTGGCGGCGGCAGACCACACCTTTCTGGAACCGCGTGGCCTGCTGGGCGACGACTATGCCGCGTGGCTGCTGGACGCCTGCGCGCGCCACGGCATCCAATTGGTCATTCCTGGCAAGGAGCGCGAACGACTGGCGGGCTGGGAGGAACAGTTTGCCGCAGCAGGCGTGACCCTGATCACCCCGGCCAGCGAGGCCACGCAGCGTCACCTGGACCGCAAGGACGAGTTTCTACGCGACTGGGACACCGACATCCTGCCGGTTCCGCGCTGGACCACCTTCGACAGCCTCGAGACGTTTGACGAGGCGGTGGCGAGCCTGCGCCAGCCGGACGTGCGCCTGTGCGTAAAGCCCGCGCGCGGCATCTACGCCAGCGGCTTCCGGGTGCTGCTGGACACGCCGGACCTGAACTCTTTCCTGAGAGGAGATCTGTACCAGATGAGCCACGCGTCGGCGCGGGAGCTGTTTGCCTCGGGTGAATTGCCCACCATGCTGCTGATGCACACGCTGGAAGGGGCCGAGCGCAGCGTGGACTGCGTGGCGTGGCAGGGGGAACTGCTGCGCGCGGTGGTGCGCCGCAAGGGCGGGGAGGGCCAGCAGATTGAGGACCGCCCGGATCTGTTGGAGGCTGCCCGCCAGATCAGCGCCCGCTATGGCCTGAGCGGCATCTTCAACTTCCAGACCAAGGATGGGCCGGATGCGGATGGCCGCAACCGCACGCCCAACATGCTGGAAATCAACGCCCGCGCCTCAGGGGGCCTGCGCTACAGCATGGCGGCGGGCGTCAATTTCCCACTGCTGCTGCTCGACGCCGCAACCGGCGTGCTGGACCGCGCCGCCATCCCCCCGGTCCTGACCGGTCTGCGCGTCACCGAGGACAAGGTGGCCCGCGTCATGCAGGGCGAGGAGGCGACGGCCTAATCTCTCTCCTGCCAGCCACTGCTGGGGCCACCGGCGCCCGGCCCGGCGTCACGCTGAGCCTGTAGCTGGAGTCGACTGACGCTGGGGGCCAGGAGTTCCCTTACGCGAAGCGTTCCAGTTCCGGGTGCTCCTTGAGCTGTTGCACCACGCGTTTGATGTCCTGGGTGCGGTCCTTGCGCACCACCAGCGTCACCTCGTTGGCGCGAACCACCACCACGTCATCCAGGCCGATCGTGGCGATCAGATCGTCGCCGTTTGTGGTGTAGAGAATTGCGCCGCCGGTGTCCAGGCCCACGTGACGGCCCACCGCGACGTTCTCGCCCTCGCCCTTCAGCAGCCGCTCCAGCGCGTTCCAGTCGCCCAGATCGTCCCAGCCGAACTCGGCGGGAATCACGCTGACCGTGTCCGATTTTTCCAGAATCGCGTAGTCGATGCTGATCTTGGGCAGCGTGGGAAAGGTTTCGCGCAGGGCGCGGTGGGTCAGGCCGTGGGCGTCGGCGTCCATCGCGTCACTCAGCTGCCGGTACAACTCCGGCTGGTGCTGGCGGAAGGCGTCCAGAATGGCCGAAACCTTCCACACAAAGATGCCGCTGTTCCAGGTATACCCGCCGTCGGCCAGAAAACCCTGCGCCGTTTCGGAGTCGGGCTTCTCGGTAAAGCGTGTGACGGTGTAGGCCATGAATTCCTCGCCCTCGGAGGTCGCCGCGCCGCGCTGGATGTAGCCGTAGCCGGTGGCCGGGAAGGTGGGCGTGATCCCGATGGTGACCAGCCGCCCGCTGCCCGCCGCGAGCGCGATGGCCTGCCGGACCACCCGCCCGAAGGTCTGCGAGTCGGTCACGCGGTGATCGGCGGGAAAGACCCCCATCACCGCTTCCGGCTGCATGCGTGCAATCCTCAGCGCCGCGTACAGCACGGCAGGCGCGGTGTCACGGGCGGCTGGCTCCACCAGCAGGTTTTCCAGCGGCATGTCGGGCAACTGTTCCAGCACCTGCGAGCGGTAATCGTTGCCGGTCACCACCATCAGGCCCTCGGGTTCGCCGCACAGCGTCACCAGCCGGTCGCTGGTGGCCTGCAGCAGGCTGCGCCCGGAGTCGTCCAGGGTCAGGAACTGCTTGGGGCGGTGGCGGCGCGACAGCGGCCAGAAGCGTTCGCCGCTGCCGCCCGCCAGGATCACCGGGACAAACGGGGCGTCCGCCGCCTCGGAGGGGTTGAGGGAACTGGTCTGCGCGATCTGCATGGCTGGACTCTACCGTGTCGGGTCGGCGTGGTGGTGCGCCCGGCAGTTTCGTGGATTGAAAGGAAAGAGACCTGAACACCGTGTTCACCGGGGTTCAAAGCAAGCGACACGGACAGAAGCCCCTGAAGCCTTAAGGACCGCTGAGATGCCACATGAGCAATCCCAAGGATGGGTCAGAGAGCAGAGAGAGAACAGCCTCTAGACTGTCCTCCATGAAGGCCATCATCCCCGCCGCAGGACTGGGCACCCGCCTGCGCCCGCTGACGTTCACCCGCCCCAAACCCGTGCTGCGGGTGGCCGGGCAGCCGATCATCCGTCACGCCATTAACACCCTGACGGCAGCGGGCATCCACGACATCGGAATCGTGGTCTCGGACATCACGCGCGGGGAAATTCTGCACGCGGTGCGAAACATGTCAGGGGCGAACATCACGCTGATCAATCAGCACGAGCAACTGGGGCTGGGGCACGCCGTCCTGACTGCCCGCGAGTGGGTGGGCGACTCGGAATTCTGCGTCTACCTGGGCGACAACCTCTTCGAGTTCGGCGCAAAACCCTTCGTGGAGCGTTTTCTCCAGGAAAAGCCGGCGGCCCTTATCGCCCTGGTGGAGGTCGAGGACCCCACCGCCTTCGGCGTGGCCGAACTGGACGGCGAGCGCATCGTCCGGCTGGTGGAAAAGCCCAGGGTGCCCCCCAGCAACCTGGCGGTGGCCGGGCTGTACTGCTTCACGCCGCAGATTTTTGACGTGCTGGAACACATGTCGCCCTCGGCGCGCGGCGAGTACGAGATCACCGACGGTATCCAGGGCCTGATTGAGGGCGGCGCGGCGGTGCTGGGCCAGCGCGTGGAGGGCTGGTGGAAGGACACCGGACGCCCGGATGACCTGCTGGATGCCAACCGCCTGTTGCTGGAGGGCCTGGAAACCGATATCCAGGGCACCGTCGAGAAGTCGCGCATCTCGGGCCGGGTGGTTATTCCAGCCTCGGCGCGGGTCACGGGCAGCCATATCGTGGGGCCGGTGATGCTGGCCGAGAACGTGGTCATCGAGTACGCCTACATCGGCCCCTTTACCAGCATCGGGCGCGGCAGCGTGATTCGCAACGCGGAGGTCGAACACAGCGTCATTGACTCCGAGGTGATTATCGAGAACACCTACCGCCGCCTGCAGGACTGCCTGATCGGCGTGCGGGCGCAGGTACGTGGGGGCCGCGAGATGCCGCGCACCCTGAAGATGATCATCTCGGACGCCAGCGTGGTGGAACTGGTGTAAGCCGGCGTTGCGGCAGGCCGAAGACGACTCCGGGCGGAGCGGGTGACGAGAGACCGTGCGGCGGCGATGGAACCGGCTGAGTGGCCCCTCTTCCTGTCGGGTGGGCTGCTCTGGAAGAGGAAAGGGCCTGTCACCCGCCGCTGGGGCGAAGGCGCCCGAGGCTTGAGCTGGGCAGTTTGGTCCGGCGGCGCGTGACGTCGGCTCTCCGTGGGGCGTGGGCCGGGAGGACTTCCCTCCTGTGTTTCCCCGCACCCGGGCGCCGTCCGACCGTGCCGGCAACGCGGTTGTGGGGCGCCACGCGCCCTATCATCAGTCCATGAGCGATTCTCCCCTTATTCACCTGGGCTCCCTGATGCGTTCCACCGAGGACACGCACGCCGAGGGTGAGCTGGACCACCTGAACTACGAGCAGGGCGGCAAGCCGCAGACGCTGACCTTTGCCGAACCCGCTCCCTACGAGATCAGCGTTAACTCGCTGGGCGGCAACGAGATGTACCTGCAGGGCAGCTTCGAGCCCACCGTCACCATGGACTGCGCCCGGTGCCTGCGGGAAGTGGACGTGCCGCTGGAACTGCAGCTCGGCACGCTGCTGCGCTACGAGCCATCTACCGACGCGCCGTACCTGGAAGAGGCCGAGACCGGCGAGGAGGTGCTGGTGTTCGGCGATCCCGCCCTGGACCTCAGCGGCTACCTCGCCGAGATCACGCTGCTGGCATCGCCGCTGAGCGTGCTGCACGCGCCCGACTGCAAGGGGCTGTGCCAGGTCTGCGGCCATGACCTGAACGACGGACCCTGCGCGCACATGGCGGCGGTGCCGGTCGAGGAAATTGACGATGACCTGGGCATCCCTCTGGGCAGCGGCCACGCCAAGCAGACCCCGTTTGCCGGCCTGCGCGACCTGGATCTGCCCGAGGAATGAGCATGGCCGACGCGCCCCACCCTGCATCGGCTCACCCGGAACCTGCCCCGACCGAGCTGACACACTTCCGGGACGGCCTGCCGCGCATGGTGGACGTGACCGACAAGGCCGCCACCACCCGCACCGCCACCGCCGAGGCCTGGGTGCGCCTCCCCCCGGAGGCCCGCGCCGCGCTGGAGGCCGGGACCAACCCCAAGGGCGACCCGCTGACGGTGGCGCGGCTGGCAGGGCTGGCGGGCAGCAAGCGCACAGCGGACCTGATCCTGCTGTGCCATCCGATTCCGGTGACCGGCGCGGACGTGCAGGTCACGCTGGAAGACGCAGGTGTGCGCATCACGGCCACAGTCCGCACCACGGCCCCGACGGGCGTGGAGATGGAGGCCCTGACGGCCGCCAGCGTGGCCGCGCTGAATGTGTACGACATGCTCAAGGCCGCCAGCAAGGCGCTGGAAATCACGGGTGTGCGCCTGCTGAGCAAGACCGGCGGCAAGAGCGGCGACTACCGCGCCCTGCAAACTTCCCAGACGCAGACTGCCCGAACAGAGGCTCCCTAGACAGCTGCCGGGAACTTTCAGGAATCCTCTATCGTAGGGGAACAGTATGGGCATGGAGCGACACAACCGGAAAGGGGGACCAGCACATGGCCCGTCTGACTGGCTGGATCTGCTGCACCGCGAGGCCGAGGGCGACCTGACCCCACCCGAGACGGCCCTGCTGCGCTCGCTGCCCGATCAGGAAGACGTGGCGCGCTGGCGGGCGCGCCTGGCTGCCGCCACCGCCCAGCTGGGCGCCCTGCCGCCGCCGGGTCTGCCCGCGAGCGTGGCGCAGGACGTGGCCGCAGAAGTGCGCTGGAGCCTGCAACTGGAACCTCTGCGTTTAGAGACACGGCGTCCAGCGCTGCCGCACTCTCTCGCCAGCGCGGTGCTGGCTGACATCACCACCGCCCGCAGCCTGCAGGGCCAGCCTGTGCCACCACTGCCCCACAGCCTCGCGGCGGCGGTGGTGGGTGACATTCAGGCGGCGCGTCAACTGGGAGGAAGCCCGCCCCCCATGCCTTCGAGCGTGGCCGCTGCCGTCTCCTCTGACGTCGCGTGGGCCGGGCGGGTGGGCACGCCTGCGCCCGCGCTGCCGCGTTCGGTGGCCGGGGCGGTGGTGGCCCACATCACACGGCCACCAGCGGAAGTCGCCGCGGCATCTTCTCCTGGTCTCTCCCCCATTTCGCCTGCGGCCAGCGGCTTTCTGACCCCGCTCAAGCCCCGGCATAACCCTGCCCCGCTGGCGCTGGTGGTGGCGCTGATGACCGGACTGACCCTGCTGGCGATCACCACTGTCTGGCCCAATCTGGCCGCCGGGGCGCTGGTGCTGCGCACCCTGCTGGCCCAGGTGTCGCCGCTGGCCGGGGTGGGACTGGCGCTGCTGCTGCTGACCAGCGCCCTGGTCAGCTGGCGGCCCGGCCCGGCCATGCAGCGCTTCGGGGCCGGGGCCTTTGCCCTGAGCGCCGTGCTGACCCTGCCCGCGCTGTACAGCCTGGCCGCCCACGGCGACGTGCGTTTCGGCCAGAATATCGTGGTCAGCGGGCCGGTGGACGGCAATGTGATCGCGGTGGGCGGCCACGTTCGCCTGGAAGCCGGGGCGCAGGTGCAGGGCGAGGTGATCACGCTGCTGGGCGACGTGCGCCGCGACCCGCGGGCACGGGTCAGCGGGCGGGTCAACGCGCTGCTGGGCCACGCGCCGGACGATCTGAATGCGCTGGAAACGGCCCCGCCGCAGGGCATCGGCATCGCTACTGCCGCCGCCTTCCGGCCGCTGCTGGGCTGGCTGGGCAGCGCGGCGTGGCCGCAGATCTTCGTCACGCTGACCGGCGGCGCACTGCTACTGCTGTTCGTGGCGGGGCTGGCCCCCACACTGGCCCGCCGCCAGCGTCACGCCCCCGTGCGGACCCTGGCGCTGGGCGTGCTGGCCCTGACCGCCCTGGGCGGCCCCGCACTGGCCCTGGCGCTGGCCGGGCTGCTGGGGCCTGCCCTGGTGGCCGCCGCGCTGGCCGTGGTGATCATCGCCGTGGGCCTGAGCGTCAGCGCCTACGACGCGGGCTGCGCCCTGGCCCGCCGCCTGCACCTGCCCGTTCCAGACGCGGTGGGGGCCTTCATGGGTCTCAGCGCCGTGGCGGCCAGCCTCAGCGAGCCGCCGCTGGCCTTCGGGCTGGCACTGATCGGCGGCGCGTGGGGCGCGGGAACGCTGCTGCTGGCCAGGGGCGGGGCCAGGACCGCCGGATAGACTGCTGGTGGTTGATACGGATTCCGTTTAAACAGGTATACTCGAGGCATCAGAAAAGTCATTTTTCAACACACTGCTGA
>NZ_BMOL01000024.1 GCF_014647055.1 Deinococcus aerolatus
ATTCGTGAATCTGGAGACCACTTCCGGGGGAAAGGTCCGCTCACACGCCTCTGTCGAAGCGTTCCTGTCATCATTATCAACACCAGATTTTCATGCGTCCCAGTGGGCCTTTTCGCTCCGAAGAGCCTGGGGCGTTTCCACTCGCCTTTTCAGGGGCGAAGTGAACTATACCCCTCTTCTGGAGATCTGTCAACACCCGTGCCCGTCAGGACAAGTATGTGCGAGCGTCGGGCCTGGGGGACTGTGCCCTGTGTCGCCGTGAAATGAAAGCCCCGGTGACGGCGCGGCAGCATGCTAGCCTCCCCTTATGCGGTTAAACGTGGTGTTTTTTGCCCACCTGCGGCGGGACATTGGAACTGAGCAACTGTCTATGGAAGCGCCGGAGGGGGCTGACGTGCGTGCGGTGGCCTCCCTGATTGAAGCCCAGCATGGCCTGAGCCTGAAAGGCTGCATGGTCGCAGTGAACGAGACCTACGCCACGCCGGAACACCCCCTGAAAGACGGTGACGAGGTGGCCTTCCTTCCGCCGGTGGCCGGCGGCAGCGACGAGGGGGGCACCCACTGCGAGATGACCGATCAGCCGCTGTCCCTGCAAGCGGCGGACGCATTTCTGGTCCGTCCCGAGTGTGGGGCGCAGGCCTATTTTGTGGGCACGGTGCGCAGTCCCAACAAGGGAAAGGACGTCGAGCACATTGACTACGAGGGCTACGCCCCCATGGCAAACCGGGTGATGCAGGGTGCGGCAGCCGCGGCGCGGGAACAGCACGGCGACTTGCGCGTCTGGCTTCAGCACCGCACCGGGCGGCTGCTGCCAGGCGAGGCCAGCATCCTGATCGGGGTGGCCAGTCCCCACCGCCGGGCGGCGCTGGAGGCCTGCGATTTTCTGATCGAATACCTGAAAGTGCAGATTCCAGTCTGGAAGCACGAGACCGACGATGACGGCCCACACTGGGTGGAGGGCCATTCGGCGCATCCGGCGCTCTAGCCCCTTACTTTGTGTTGCGCTGCGCCTGGGTTTCCAGAAAATACGGCGACGGCCCATGTTCACGGGCATGGGCCTCAAAACTGAGGTAGTAGCGGCTGGCGAGACCGATCATCAGGGCCACCACCGCAACCAGGGCCAGCAGCGGCCACACACCAGGGGGACCGGTCAGCAGACTGTTGAAGGCGAAGTGCAGCGCGACACTCAGCAGCAGCCCCCGCAACACCCAGCCCCGCACCGAACCGAACCCCGGCCCCCTGACCTGCTGCCAGTGCAGGCCGCCCAGCGCGTAGCCCTGCGGCGCACTGAACAGGGCGTGGGCCAGCGTGGTCACCAGGGCGTGCCATACGGTTGCCTCGCTGCCGAAGCCCAGCGTGTAGGTCACGTTTTCCATCAGCGCGAAACCCAGTGCGGCGGTCACGGCGTAGATCAGGCCGTCCATCGGTTCGTCAAAGGACAACTCGGTCACGGCCGTGGTGGCGGCCACGAATTTGCTGCCCTCCTCGATCACGGCGGTCAACAGCGCCACCAGCAGCAGCGTCAGGGGCAGCGTCGAGGCCAGCAGGTTACCCAGGCTGGCCTCGAAGGCCGCCGCGATCAACCACGCGAACATGCCCCAGCCGAAGGTGCGGGCCAGCAACTTTGGCGGCTCCGGATGGCGGTCTCGGCGCACGAAGAACCACAGCCACCATAGCGTCACGGTGACCGAGGCCAGCAGGGAGAGCGTCAACGCGGCGGCAACGGACATGGGCCCCGCAGTTAGGCGCGGGCCAGCCGGGCGGCGGCGGCCTGCATGGGCTGATGGGCCAGGTGGGTCAGTGCCAGCGCCAGCGCGTCCGCCGCGTGGTTGTTGAACAGTTCGCGCACGCCCAGCGACGCCTTGACCATGTAGATCACCTGTTCCTTGTCGGCGCGGCCCGATCCCACCAGCGATTTCTTGACCTGCATGGGGCCGTAGTGGTGCACCGGCACCCCCGCCTGCGCGCAGGCCAGCTGCACCACGCCGAAAGCCTGTCCCACCTTGAAGGCCACGTCGGCCTGCCGGCGCAGAATCTGGTCCTCAATGGCCACCGCTTCCGGTTGATATGTCTCGATCAGGCGGCTGACCTCGGCGTGGATGTAGGCCAGCCGGCGCGGCATCACCCAGGCACTCTCGGTGGTGATGCAGACGTGGTGCAGATGCCTGGCCTTGCGCACATTGCCCTCCACCAGACCAAGGCCCAGATTCGCAAGGCCGGGATCAATGCCAAGGACGATCATGTGTCCAGCATACGGGAAAATGGTGCACCACAACGGAAAAAGCCGCAGCCACGGGGTTTCCCCGGCTGCGGCCCCGGCGTAAGAAGGCTAGCGGCGGCTCTTGGGATCGAAGGCGTCGCGCAGGCCGTCGCCCAGAAAGTTGAAGGCCAGCACGGTAAACAGAATGGCCAGCCCCGGGTAGAACGGCAGCCAGGGGTAGCTCAGGACTACCTCCTGCGCGTTGCTGAGCATGTTGCCCCAGGTGGACACCGGCGGCTGGATGCCGAAGCCCAGGAAGCTCAGAGCGGCCTCGCCCAGAATCGCCCCGGCCACATCGATGGTGGCGCTCACCACGATGATGCCCAGCATGTTGGGCGCCAGATGCCGCCACATCACGCGGTTGTTGTTGGCGCCCAGTGCGCGGGCGGCGTCCACGTATTCCAGGTTCTTGAGGCGCAGCACCTCGCCGCGCACCAGCCGGGCGGTACCCATCCAGCCGAAAACGGCAAAGATGGTGATGATAATGACCACACTGGCTGAGGAGCCCAGGTTCTCGCGCATGTTGGCAATAAACGGAGCGTCACTGCTGGCAAACAGTCCCGAGATCACCAGCTGCAGCGGCAGGGACGGCAGGCTCAGCATGAATTCAATAAAGCGGCTGACCACCGAGTCCGTCAGTCCACCGAAAAAACCCGCCACCAGTCCGGCCAACGTGCCCAGCAGCACGCTGATGATCGCCACGGAGAAGCCCACCACCAGGCTGATGCGGCTGCCGTAGATCACGCGTGAGAGGACATCCCGGCCCAGTTCGTCCTGGCCCAGCGGATAGGTGGCGCTAGGCGGCGCGAAGAATCCGCCCAGATCCTGGGCATTGGGATCGTGTGGAGTAATGAGCGGGGCGAACAGGGCCGCCAGCATCACGAGGATGATAAACGCCAGGCTGATCATGGCCGCCTTGTGGCGCAGCAACCGGCGCATCGACATCTGCAGTGCGGAGTAGCTCTTCTGGGGAGGCGGGGCGGGCGCAGTGATTGTCATAACGGGGTCACCTTCACAGCCAAGGACCTCACGAGTAGCGAATCCGGGGATCGACCAGGGCATAGGCCAGATCGGCGATCAGCTGAAACACCACGGTCAGGATGGCCAGCAGCATCAGGCACAGCATCACCACGTTGAAGTCCTTGCTGACCAGCGAGTCCAGCAGGGCGCGGCCCATACCCGGCCACGAGAAGACCGTCTCGGTCAGGACCGCGCCGCCGAACAGGCCCGGAATCGACAGGCCCAGGATGGTGATGATCGGGATCAGAGCGTTTCTCAAGGCGTGTTTGAAGATCACCGAGCGGTTGGGTAATCCCTTGGCCCGCGCTGTCCGCACGAAATCCTGCCCGATCACCTCCAGAAAGCTGGCGCGCATAAAGCGGGTGGTCGCCGCAATCTCGCGGAACATCAGGATAGACAGCGGCAGGATCAGGTATTTCAGGCGGTCCAGCCAGAACGGCCAGAAGCCGTCCTCGGGACTCAGGCTGCCCAGCCCGCCGGGCGGCAGCGCGATGACCCCGCCCGTCAACTGCGGCAAATACACCGCAAACAGGTACAGCGCCATCACGCCAATCCAGAACACCGGCGCGCTGAAGGCCACGAAGCTCAGGAAGGTCAGCACGTAGTCCAGCGTGCTGTACTGCCGGATGGCCGAGTAGATACCCAGCGGCACGGCGATCAGGGTGCTGATGATCAGGGCCGGGACCGTCAGCAGCAGGGTATTGGGCAGCCGCTGGGTGAAGATGAACTGGGTGGCCGGAATCCCGAAATCGCGCGAGTACCCGAACTCGCCCTGAAAGGCCCGCATCAACCAGGACACGTAGCGCTGGGGCCACGGTGTGTTCAGGCCGTAGGCCTCACGCAGCCGGGCAATGTCCTCGGGGGTGATGCGCGGGTTGCCGAAAATCAGTTGATCCACCGGGTCGCCGGGCTGCAGGGCCGTCAGGGCGAAGATCACCAGACTGATCAGCAGCAGCAGCGGGATCATCTGCAGAACCCGGCGCAGGGCGTAGGTTGCCATAGGGGGGCCATCCTTTCAAAGAACATGGAGGGTGTTGAACGCAGGAAGGAGAGGAAGGCCAATGTTCGGCGCATCCTCTCCCCGTGGCGGGATTTCAGGCAATGTGCGCCCTGATCCCTGGCCTATTCTTTCTGCTTGTGCGCCGAAACTGCGCCCTTGCTGGTCCAGCCCACGCGGTAGGCATCCCAGGTGGGGTACAGCGTGTAGGCGCTGAAGTCGTAGTTGGCCAGCCCGTTGGCCTGGATATACGGATTCACGCGGTAGTACAGCGGCAGCGAGGGCACATTCTTGGCCCAGATAGTCTGCATCTGGTCAAACAGCTTGTTGCGCGCGGCCGGGTTGAACTCGGTGCGGGCCTGCAGTTGCAGCTTGTCGTACTCGGCGTTGACCCAGCCAGAGTTGTTCTGACCGGCGTAACCGTTGGCCTCGGTGGGCACACCCGAACCCTTGAACAGGTCGCCCTCCTCGAAGATGGGGTTGCTGATCCAGGCGTACATCGCCAGGTCCCACTTGCCCTCCGCACCCTTGGACAGGAAATCCGCTCCGAAGAACACGCTGGCCGGGTAGTTCTGAATGTTGACCTGCACGCCCACAGCCTTCCACTGTGCCTGCAGGATCTGCTGCACGCGCTCACGCACGCTATTGCCCGCCGTGGTGCCAAAGTTCAGACTGAACTTCTTGCCGCCCTTCTGCAGGATGCCGTCGCTGCCAGGGGTCCAGCCCGCTGCGGCGAACAGCGCCTTGGCCTTGGCCGCATCGAAGGGGTAGGCCTGCACGTCCTTCTTGTAGACGGTTGCCAGCGGGTTGATAAAGACATTAGACACCGGCTGCTTGCCCTGAAACAGCGCCTTGACGAGGCTGGGCCGGTCAATGGCGTACAGCAGCGCCTGACGGATGTTGGCATCATCCAGACCCAGGTCTTTCGCCTTCTGGCCACGGGTGTTGATGTCAATGTGCTCCCATACCGAGCCCGGCACGAAGTAAGTGGTGAACTTCCGCTGTCCGCGCTGCAGATCGATGGCCTGATCAAACGACAGGCCCACCGTCGCCAGCGCGTCCACCTGACCCGACAACACGTTAACCTTGAGGGTATTGGTGTTGGGAATAAAGCGGTAGGTCACAGTCTGGACGTACTTGCTCTCGCCGCCGGAAGGCTTGCGCCAGTAGTTGGCATTGCGGGTCAGGGTCAGGCTGTTGCCGGGGCGCCACGCGGTGGGCTTGAAGGGACCGGCCACCACCTTGGGCAGATTGTTGGAGGTTGTGAACTGGTTGAGGAACTTGATCCACTGCTCGTTGACCGCGTCGCTGGGCTTCTGGCCCTTGGTGGCCGCATTAAAGGCGTCCCAGGCGCCCTTCATCGCGGCGGAAGGGGCCACGCCGGGCGCCCCCGCCTGCTCGGCGAACAGATACGGCGGATCGAAAGTGATGGTGAAGGTCTTGTTGTTGGCGCCGCGCGTGATCTTCGCGTTCTCGAAGGGGTAGCGGTCCGGCACCGGCACGCGCTCGTCGTTCTGCACCATCAGCCAGAACTCGAAGTCGGCGGTGGTGATCTGCGAGCCGTCGCTCCACTTGGCGTCCGGGCGGATGGTGTAGGTCAGGCTGTTGCGGATGACCTTGCCGCTGGCATCCTTGACCACCTTGTAGCCGCCGTTGGCCACCGTGGGGACCGTGGTTGCCATATCGGCAAACAAATTTCCGTCGTTGTCCAGGCCGGTCAGGGACGCGCCCATCCAGTTGTTGATCTCGCTGGTGATCGCCAGGTTGTTGGTGACCCAGGGATCGTAGATGTTCGGCGGCTCCTGCGAGGTGCCGACGATCAGGCTGTTGTTGGCCGGGCCGGCCAGGGCCGGAGCCAGCACCGCAGGCGCCAGCAAAAGAGCGGAAAGGGTCAAAACCTTCTTCAGGGACACTTCTTTCATGAACGCCTCCAAGACTCTACGCGGGCCACCAGGGCCCCCAAACTGTGTTGATGGGGGTCAGTATAGGGCCGGGTGAAGAAGTGTCAAGGCTGGCGCCCAATTAGACGGTAAAATGCCGCGCTCCAGACCCATGAAGGACGTGCTGACACAGACATCCCACGGGCCAGAACATGACGTTCTGGCCCGTGGGATGTCTGGCTGATGTGCGAGATCGTGCTAGTGGCTGCCGCAGCCGCTGCTGCCCTCGCCATCGGGGGACTGGGCGCTGTCGGTGCGGAAGGAATGGCCACAGCCGCAGGAGCTGGTGGCGTTGGGGTTGTTGACGGTGAAGCCGCCGCCCATCATGTTCTCCACGAAGTCCACCTCACTGCCGCGCAGCAGGGACAGACTCATGTGGTCGACCAGCAGCTTGACGCCCCGGTCCACAACGACGGTGTCGCCTTCAAGTTCGCGGTCGTCAATGGCCATGCCGTACTGGTAGCCGCTGCATCCGCCGCTCTTGATGAACACGCGCACGCCAGCATTTTCCTTACCGCTCTGGCCGATGATGCCCAGGGCCTTCTGCGCGCCGTATTCGCTGATGGTCATGGCCTTTTCAGGCGCATCACCGTGGTTTTCGGGGTGAGTCATCGCGGTCATGCGTGAAGCGTAGCACCATTGGAACAATAAAAAGGTGCGCGGAGAGCAAATTGGATCCCAGGGCCAGACCTTCCCAGAGACGCCGTTTGCGCCCCGCCCAACGGCATCTCTATCAGACCCGCAGCCCGCCTGATTCTTTTTTCCGCTTACATTCCTTGAGTGTGGTCATGTTAAGATGAGCGCATGACGAACCCCTACGCCGAGTGGTTCGAGCAGCTCAGGGCCGAATACAGTGAGCAGCTCGGGTCCATGCCATTGCCTGACGGTCTGCCCGAACATCTGCGGCAGCTTATCCAGAACCGCGACGAGGACGCCATCCAGTTCATGATCAAACTGGCCTGGCAGTTCGGAGCCCAGGTCGGCTATGCTGCCGGGAGCCGGGCCGGAGGCGAACAGGTCTCGGTGGTCCGGCCCAGCGCCAGCGTTCAGGCCTAGACCACAGCCCAAACTCTGTTATATCTGACCGTCCCGCAGAGGGGCGGTTTTTTTGCCCCAGCCCCTAATGGCCCCGCACACGGGGCACTGCCCAGCAACCCACCTCTTTCCTGCCCCGCAGCAGCCCCAGCGCGGCCAGCTCGCTCAGCACGCACTGCGCGAATACGGCGATGGTTTCGGTCGGCGCGTCTTCCAGCTCCATCGACTCCAGACCAAGGCGGCGGGCTTCACGGGCCAGATACTGGGCAAGAGGGTCCACCCGCACAGCATAGAAAAAACCGCCCCGGCACACGGCCAGGGCGGTTCGGGTTGGGCGCGGCTCAGTCGTCGGCAGCAGCGGAGTGAGACAGCGACTCGCGCTCGTCGGCCTCACGCAGGGCGCGGATGCCCCGCACGATGCCAATGGTGGCGAAGTAGGTCGCCGCCGGCACCACGAACATCAGAATCCACAGCACGGTATTGGCATTGGCGGTGGTCAGGACATTGGCGCTGATCAGGTCCGGCTTGTAGCCAGCCACCGACATGATGATCAGCAGGGCCATGAACGAGGTGCCGATGGCCAGCCGCACCGGGTGGTTGGTGGGGTTCTCGGCGTAGTAGTTGTTGTCCTTGCTGCGGTCCAGCATGGGCACGGCGAACATCGCGCCGATAACCACAGTGGGCAGCAGGATCGCGCCGACGAACTCGGACCCGATGATGCCCCCGAGGATGTGGAACTCGAAGCTCGGGATGATGGCCAACGCACCGAAGACCCACAACAGGTACCAGTCGGGCTTGATGTTCTCAATCGGGGTGGTGCTGGGCGGCCCGAAGAACTCTACCGGGTGAACCGGAATAAAGGCGCTGAACAGCATGATGATCCCGGCAAACAGCAGCGTCAGCATCAGCATGATCGGGGTCTGCTGGGTCAGCAGCGGCACGCCGACGATCTTCTTGTAGGCGATGCGCTTGGCGTACTGCGGCTGGGTGTGCTTCTGCTTGATCATCAGCAGCATATGCGCAGCAGTCAGGGCCAGCAGGATGCCCGGCAGCAGCATGATGTGGTAGCCGTAGATGCGCGGAATGATGCCGTCGCCGGGGAAGTTGCCCGCGAAGGCCGCCTGCGCCAGCCAGCTGCCGACCCAGGGAACCGAGGCCGCAATACCGTAGACCACCTTGACCGTGTTGTAGGCGTAGTTGTCGTAGGGCAGAATGTAGCCGGTCACGGCGGTCAGAGCGGCGAAAATCAGCAGCAGCATGCCGATCCACCAGTTGATTTCACGCGGCTTCTTGAAGGCCCCCGTGAAGTAGATGCGCATCATGTGAATCACGGCGGCCGCCACCATGATGTTGGCAGTCCAGTGGTGGACGCGGCGCATCATGTCCCCGAAAGGCATGGCGTTCATCTTGAGGGCTGAGTGGTACGCCGCCGGAATCAGGTTGGGCTTGTCGGCGGTCCCCGGATCGAACGAGTTGACGATCAGGCTGTTGCTGGGCTCGTAGGACAGCGCCAGCACGATGCCGGTGATGATCAGGATAATCAGGCTGAACAGCGTGATCTCACCCAGGAAGAAACTGTGGTGAACAGGAAAGGCCTTGCGCAGGAACTTGTCGTTCAGGCGCGAGATGTGCAGGCGTTCGTCGAGCCACTGGTTCATGCGCTGTTCTCCTTGTGCCGCAGAAAGAGGTCTCTAGTGGGAAGGGGACTCATGCGAGCTGGGCCTTGACAGCTTCCTTGCGCGCTTCCCACTCCGACTCGGTGAAGGGATACGGGTTTTCCAGGAAGAATCCGGCCACCACCAGCTTGTCTCCGTCCTGTTTGATGGGCAGCTGCGCCAGTGGCCGGGGGGGCGGGCCGCCGACAACCTTGCAGCCCCGCTTGGGGTCGTACTGTCCGGAGTGGCAGGGGCACTTCATCTGGCCTTCGGTCTGGTCGTCGTCGCTAACCGAGCAGCCCGCGTGGGTGCAGATGTCGCTATAGGCCACGATCTCCCCGTCAATGGTGGCTTCCAGATTGGTGGGGGCAATGATCTGTCCCTTGGGAAAGCGGTACAGCGCCAGCACATTGTTGGGGTCGCCCTTGCGGATCAGGTTGTTGCCTTCCTTGTCCTTGCCCATCGGCCAGGCGCGGATCAACTGCTCGCTGAGTTCGCTGACCTTGATGATCTCGCCTTCCTTGCTGGCCGAGGCGTGTACCAGAATGTCGCCCTCAACAGGCGGCATCTTGTCGCGGGTCAGGCGGAACACCGGATTGGCGGTGCCCAGCACGCCCACCAGACTGACAATCCCGACGGTGGCGGTGGTGCCCATGGCCGCGTTGATAAAGCGGCGGCGGGTGATTTCGGGGTCCTGTTTGCGGTAACGGGTCATGCGTTTAACCTCTCAAGGAAAAAGGGAAGGGCTGGGGGAAAAGGGAGGCCGGGCTTACCAGGGGAATTCGCCGCTGGCGTCCTCGACCAGCACCTCGCCGTCCATGAAGAACTTCTTGTACAGCCCGATGGCCAGCGCCAGCAGCAGCAGAATCATGGCGGCGTAGAAGCCCTCGGCAGTGACATTGGGCATCACGGGTTCGCTGGCACCCCAGCCTGCATAGTCGATCACCATCTGGCGGGCGAACAGGACACTGAACAGCAGGGTCAGCCCCAGGGTTGTGACCATGGCGAGCATGGCGATCGGCGTAGAACGCACCTTGTGGATGCCGGGGTGCAGCTCGGTGCCCTCGGTCCACACGCTGTACAGCCCGATCAGGCCGTAGGTGAGCAGCACCATGATGAAGGTGGCCAGGAAGATTTCGGGGAGTTTGATGTCCTCGGGGACAAAGCGGCTGCGGTTCTTCAGCACGGCCGGGTCGATCTTGGTCTGGCCCTCGGCCACGGTGGCAGGGGTCAGCAGCTCCGGAATCTTGTTGCCCCAGCTGTTCAGGACGTAGTTGGCCACAGCGTAGATCTCGTTTTCCGCCAGCTTCTCGCCGTAGGCGGGCATGCCGCCCTTGCCGTTGATCAAGATGTTGTGCACATAGACAGGATCTTTAAGGATCTTCGCGTCCCCGGCCAGCGCCGGACCCACGCCGCCCTGACCCTGTGCGCCGTGGCAGCCCACGCAGCCTGCCGAGGCATAAAGCTCCTTGCCGATCGTTGGGTATTCCCGGCTGATATTGGCAACGACGGCCGGGTCGACTGTCACCGGCTCCGGCGCGGTTTCCTTGTTGAACAAGAACAGCAACAGGATCCACATAATGGCCGCGCACACGATGGCGACCCAGGGCATTACAGCGTCGTTTCTCTCCACGTTCTTTCTCCCTCACGCATGAAATGGCCGGCTACCCGTTGCGCCATTTGGAACTTGGGCCGAAGCCTGACAATAATGACCGTATCGGCAGCCAGCATAGCACGCTGCCCAGAGGCCTTCAGCAGCACTCCGTACCGTCTGCGCCGCACTTTAACACCCACACGGAGCGACACTTCGGTACGCTGATGATGCACCTGACCGGGCGGTTAAATGTCCCCCGGCACGTACGCGTTTCCCAGAGCGGCCAGCACCGGCCACAGCGCCTGCGAGAGCACCCGGAGGTCATGGTTGCCAGGCAGTTCGCGCCGGTCCGTGCCCCCTTCTGACAGCAGGGCCACCACCAGCGGGCGCGGCGTGTACAGCACCCCCACGTCATGGTGCACGCCGTCCAGCTCGCCACTCTTGCTGGCCAGCCGGTAAAGGGGTTCGCCCTCTGCGCCGCGCGGCAGCCCCGCCCCAATCAGGTCACGCAGCTGCTGACGCTCCAGGATGTTCAGCGCCAGCGCCGTGTGGGCCGCGTCCAGCAGCTCACCCCGGACCAGGCGGCCCAGCAGGTCAGTCTGCTCGTGGGCGGTGGTGCGGTTGCGTTCGCCCCGGCGCTGGGCGGCGTTGCGCTGCTCGGGCGGCAGCTGCAACCGGCCGATCAGGCGGGTCGCGGTCCAGCCGTGGGCCGTCAGCCAGCCGTTCACGGTGTCCACGCCCAGCCGCCCGATCACCAGATTGGTGGCCGTGTTGTCGCTGACGATGATCATCAGGGTCAGCACGTCGCGCCAGCTCAGGGCCAGGCCCGGCCCCAGTTCGTGCAGCACACCCGCGCCGGGCACGCGGTCAGCGGCCTCCAGCGTGACCCGGTCTTCCAGGCCCAGACGCCCGGTCTGCGCCCACGCCAGCGCCAGGACCAGCAGCGGCACCTTGATGGTGCTGGCCGCCGGGAACACCCGCTGTGGGTTCAGCGCGAACAGTTCACGGCCCGCCAGATCGCATACCCGCAGCCCCACCTCGCCCGCGTAACCCTGGGCTCGCAGTCCGGACAGGAAGGGGCTGGTCACTCAGAGAACTCTAGCAGGGCGGGCGAACCCAGCGGGAGCTACTCCCGGTTCGGGCCTCTTGTTCAAAGTGCCACCCGAAAAGGATGATTCGTTGCGCTATTCGGGCAACTTCAGCCCGGCCAGCGCGGCGAAGGGATGCGGCGCATCCACCGGGCGCAGCGTGCAGAACGGCGGCCCTCCCTCTGGCTCGACGCGGTGGGGACACACCGGGCATTCTGGAAACGCCTGCTCGGTGTACGCCAGATCGGCCTCGGCACTTGCCAGCACCCACTCGCGTCCACAGCCTGCGCGGAAGGTGGTGGGGCCGGCAGCCGCCGCCTGTCCCCTGCCCCGCCCACGCCGTTCAGTCAAGGTTGGCGATGCCCTCGCGAATGGCGTACAGGGCCGCCTGGGTGCGGTTGTTGAGCTGCAGCTTGGTAAAGATCTCCGACAGGCGGTTGCGGACCGTCTTCTCGCTGATGTCCAGCCGCAGGGCGATGTCCTGGTTGGAAAAGCCCTGGGCCAGCAGCTTGAGGATCATCGTCTCGCGCTCGTTGAGGTCCGCGTGCTTCTCGCTGGGCAGCTCCTCACGCTTGTCGCGGAAATCGTCGAGGACGTTCTGGGCCATGTCGGCGTCCAGCAGCGCCTCGCCCCCGGCCACCCGTTTGATGGCGTCCAGCAGCGTGGCGGCGTCTGCGTCCTTGAGGATGTACCCGCGTGCTCCGGCCTTGACCGCCTCGAACACGTAGCGGTCCTGACGGTACATGGTGATCATGATGACGCGGGCATCGGGATCGATTTCCAGGATGCTCTGGGTGGCCTTCACGCCGTCAAGCTCCGGCATCTGGATGTCCATCAGGATCACGTCCGGGTGGGTGTCCGCCGCGTAACGGATGGCCTCGCGCCCGTTGGCGGCCTCGCCGATCACGCGCATGCCCTCAGACTCCAGCAGGCTGCGCAGGCCCTGACGAAACAGCGCATGGTCATCAACGAGCAAAACACGAATCATAGCTGGCAGTGTAGAACCGCTGGGGCGAGGCATGGGGAAGGCCGCCTACCTTTGGCCCCGGTGCGGCGCCTGCCGAAACGCAGAAGGGCTGTGCTTCCCCTGCTGGGGAGGCGGCGCAAACCGCCGGGCGGGCACTGAAAACAATCTGTAAGGACCGGCCCGCTACACTCATGGACGTGATTACCTGGTTTGACGCCCTGCTCGTGACCCTGTGGGCCGTGATAACCGCGCTGGGCGCGCGGCGCGGTCTGGCCGGCCTGGCCTGGGGTCTGCTGGGCGTCACCATCTGTTTTCTGGTCAACTCCCTGGGCAATTCGCTGTTCACCACCGTCGCGGCGCTGCTGCTGGGTCTGGGCAGCGCCGTGGTGATCGTGCGTCTGCTGCCCCACCCGGCGGCGGAGCCGTGGCACCTGCTGGCCGGCGGGGTGGGCGGTCTGGCCCTGGGCGGCATGCTGACCGCCACGGTGGCCCTGGGCTTTCCGCTGGACGTGCGGATTACGCCTTCCGGCACCACCGGGGTCTATCCCTCGGTGAACATGCCGCCGGTGCTGTACAGGGCCGTGAGCAACTCGGCCATCCAGAATGGCCTGCGTGGGGTGTGGGGCGGTAATCTGGCCCTCAGAAGCCTGCTGATTCCCGATCAGACCCGTCGCCAGTAGGCTTCACCCAGCGCGCGCTACTCGGCCAGCGGCGCAGGCGTTTCCGGGCGGGCCTCGCCGCTGCTGCGCTGGCTGAGCACCGTACTGCCCACCACCAGCAGGCCGCCCACTGCGCCGCGCAAGCCCACCCGCTCTCCGATTAACAGGAAGCTGAACAGAGTGGCCGTCACCGGTTCCAGCGCGTAGATCAGGCTGGCCTCGGCGGCGCTGACGGTGCGCTGGCCCACCGTTTGCAGCAGGGTGGTCAGGGCGGTAGCCACCACCCCCAGGTACAGCAGCGGTCCCCAGGCGGCCGACGGCGGCACACTGAAGCCTCCTGACACCCCTGCCCACAGCCAGGCCAGCAACGTCACCGCCGCAAGCTGCGCCAGCGTGAACGGCAGCGCCGCGTGCCGGTTCGACAGCCGCTCCAGCGCAATGATAAAGCCCGCGTAGGTCACGGCGCAGGCCAGCGCCCAGGCGTCGCCGATCACCCATGCGCCGCCCTCCCAGGACAGCAGGCCCAGCCCGAGCACCGCCAGCGGCAGGGCAGCCAGCAGCGGCAGGGGCATGCGCCGGCGCTGCGCGAAGACCAGCCACAGCGGCACCAGCACCACGCTGAGGGCGGTGAAGAAAGCCGCGCGGTTGGCGGTGGTGGTTTGCAGGGCGATGGTCTGGGTGCCGTAGCCCGCGATCAGCCACGCCCCCAGCAGCAGGCCGTCGCGCCACAGACCGTCGCGCCAGGAAAAACGGGGAGCTGGGGCAGGCGCGGGCTGGTCTGCCCGCCGTCGCCGCAGGCCCCAGCCCCGGATGAGCAATGCGGGCAGTAGGGCCACGAAGCCGATCAGGAAACGCCACGCGATCAACTGGGCCGGGGGCAACAGCTCGCCCAGCGTTTTGACCACCGCAAAGGTGCTGCCCCACACCGCCGTGACCAGAATGAGGAGAAGAACGCCGCGCAACCGTGGAGACACGTCAGGGATTGTAGAGGGGATGAACAGGGAAATGCGCCGCCCCAAGGTTGAGGGGGCGGCACAGGTGGAAGGGAGGTGGGTTTAGGTCAGGGGACTTTGGCTTGGAAGCAGACCGTGCCTTGCCCACCAGCCGCCAACGTCGGCAATGTCAGGGTCATCAGGCCAGGATAGACCGGAGTGGGTGTCCCAGGCTTGGTGGTGGCCGCGCTGGTCAAACTGCCCGCATCGCTATCGCTCGCGCTGGTCAGGGCAGGCGTCACGGCGCTGCTGTTGGCATTGCCTGCCGCCAGAACTACACCCGCCGCATATTTCAGACCCAGGCCAGTGCCGTAGGCAGAGAGTTGCGCCACCATCCCCACCGGCACGTAATCCGCGATCTTGAAATTGCTGGCTGCGCCGCCTGAATTAGTATAGGCGATGCAGTATTCCACCGTCTCGCCGGGCTTTGCACCAATGCTGCCAGTGCTGCCGATGAACGGCTGAGACGGCGAGACACTGATGTTGCGCCCCAGTTTGAGCAGGGTGATGCTGGGTGGGAGACCAAAGGCACACGAAGCACCGTCGGACTGTGCCGCCGCCGAACCAGTAGCCGTCCGGGTGAAGACCCCGGTCGTCAGGTTGATCGTCCCAAAAGCCCCGCCGTTCTGGTAGCCGTACAGCACGTTCTGCTGGTCAAAAAAGAGGCTGCCGATGGCGTTGGAGGAATCCGCTGCCAGGTCCGTGGGGGTGCCGTTAACCGAGACTGCGCCCGTCACCGGGTCAATGACGTACACGCCGCCCGGAGTCACGGCCCCGTAGAGCAGGCCATCAAATGGACTTACTGCCAGATCCCGGAGGAACGCGCTGCTGCCCAGGACCAGACTGGCTGCGGGCGCATTGGTCACGAGGTTGTATCTGTAGATCACAGCGTCCTGCTGCAATTTCTTGATGTACATCATGCCGCTGCGGTCCACCGCTGCCGCCGCAATGCTGGAGCCTACCGGAATATTGGTCAGATTGGCGTACTCCACTGCGCCCGATTTGCCCAGACGGTACAGCCGGAAGGGTGAGCCCACATTGAAGGAGACGATATTGACGGCATAGAAATAGCTGTCCTTGGGATTGTAGGCCGTGGCGTTCAGAGCTGGCCCGAAGCCCCCGGTCCACTGGGGTATACCGCCACTGCCCAGGTTGTTCAGGTCCAACAGATACAGGTTCGACAGCAGGGTGGTGGGATCCTGACGGGTCTGGTAGAAGTTGGTGTCGCAGGCGTAGCTGTTCCCCGCATTGCCCGCCGTGATGGTCAGGGACGCGCTGGCAGGTGCCCGGGCGATCACAGTCCCCCCGCCCACCGTGCCCGTGACATTGGCCGCAGGTATGGTGTTGGTGGCCATTCCCAGCGGCGGACTCCAAGGCGTGAAGGCGACGGTCAGCGTGCAGGAGGCGCTGGCCGCAATGGTGCCGCCCATCAGGGTAAGGACGCCGCCCGTGTTCTCGGGGGCGGAGGTGGTGCCGCCGCAGGTGTTGGCGGTAACCCGCAGATTCATCGGCGTGGGATAGTTCATCGTGGCCGCCACGTTGTCGGTGAGGCCCAGTGCGCTCACGGCGGTGGCGTTGGGGTTGGACACGCTCAGCGTCATGGTGGTGGTGCCCCCGGCCTGAATACTGACTGGCGAGAACGACTTGGCGATGGTCAGTCTGGAGTCCGTAACCGCCACCGGATCGCTGCTGCTGTTGTCACCGGTATCTGCGGCGCGCTCGTTGGGATTGCTCACGGTGGCCGTGTTGGTGACGCTGGGCACTGCCGAAATGGCGACCGCCACCCCCGTGATGCTGAAGGTACTGCTGCCGCCCGCAGGCATCAGCGCCGCCGTGCTGGCATTGGTGCTGGTGCAGGTCACCGTGTTGCTCAGCGAGTTGCATTGCCAGCGCGTCGCGTCGGCCCCACCGAGGGTCACCGGCCCATTAGGCAGGCTCAGGCCCGCAGGCAGGGAGTCCGTGACGGTGGTCGTGCCGTATACGTCCGCTCCCGTGGCCCGCACGGTAAAGGTGAAGCTGCCCGGCTGACCCACCGTGAAGTTTCCAGTGTGGGTCTTGCTGAGGGTCAGATTCGGCGACGAGGCCGTGACCTGAAAGCCGTTGCCCGTAGAGCCGTAATCGCTGTTGTAATGGTAGCTGCTGCCGGAAAAGTCGTAGATGGCGTTGTAAACGCCAGCAGTGCCGCCGCTGAGAATCCGTACCGTGTAGACGGAGGTCATCGAGCTACCGACCTTGCCGCCGGTGTAGAGGGCTGGCCCGATGCACGTGCCGTTGTTGTGATATTTAACGCTATTGATGACATTTTCCCAGCCGCAGGCATCGCCATAGGCGCTACTGTTCACGCTTCCCGTCGGCGCGGCATAGGTAGTGGCGATGTTCAGAATCTGAAAGACTGCGTTGGGCAGGGTGGGAAAGTTCTCCAGCTGCTCGTAGCCCCCCGGGGCGGTGGACGCGTTGAGGGTATAGGTGGCCGTCTGCCCGACCGACACCGCGTTGGGGCCAGTAAAGCTGGCGACCGAGTTGCGGTTCTGGGACACCAGCTTCTCCACGAACAGTTCGCGGGGCGTGGGCGTGCTGACGATGGCCACCCCGGTAGCGCTGGCCTCGATATGGTAGAGCTGGGTGTTGCGCTGCGTGGGCGTTGCCGTCGCTGAAACCAAACTGGAAAATGCCGCGCTCGTTCGCGCGATGCGGACGTTGAAGTAGGCGTCACGGCAGTTGTCAGGGACGTTTTGAAGTCTGTTGGGATGGGCCGGCACTGGCCCCGGTGACAGCGATCCCAGCGAGACGACCGAGAGACTGCCAGGGTCCAGACTGATGGACGAATTGGTCGTGCCGCCATCAAACAAGAAGGCCGCATTGACCGCGCTGGACGCCACGTCGCCCACGTTGCACACCCGGGCACCCACCGGGTAGACATTGGGACCGGCATTCTGGTTGTTGCTGTCCAGACCGATCACATTCCAGGTCAGGGGCGTGATGTTCAGGACAGGGGCCGCCTGGGCCGCCGACGCAGCCAGCCACAGCAGCCCCCCGCCCAGAATGAGGGGCAGGCGGGCAGACCTGCGCCATCCCTTGAAGCGGCTTCCAACCATCACCGAGAGTTTTTCCATTCGGGACCGCATTTCAGCGCTTCACCTGCCCCACCGTTTCATCCAGAGTCAAGTCCAAACGCACGTAAGCTCCTTTCTTTGTGTACCCATTGCCAATGCCCTCAAAGCCCGCCGGATTGTAACCAGCGGTGAGCCAGGTGCCGGGCAGGGCACGCACACTGGCTTCCAGGCCGTAGCCCGACTGCGTGGTGCCGGTGCCCGGCTGCGTCAATACACGCCCCCATGCGCCCACGCCGAAGCGGTCGCCGATGTAAGCCGTGCCGCCGAGTGCGGCCTGGGCGGTGAAGCTGCCAGGATCGTTCAGCAGGGTGCGGGTGTCCACGCCGCCTCGCACCGCCCAGACCGGCTGGCGGTATTCGGCGCTCAGATTGCCGCTCAGTTCGGGCTTGTTGCCCGCCAGACTGCCGTTCACGTATCGCAGGGTGCCCAGGCTATTGAAGGCGCTGTTGCGGTAGGCGTAGCCCACGGCGGCGCGCAGACCGCTCTTGCCCGCACCGAACTCGGCCAGACTGTCAGCGCTGAGGGTCAACTTCGGGGTGAGTTGTCCGACGACGCCCGCGCGAATGACCACGCCGAAGCCTCTATCGTTCAGGATCAGATCGGTTCCGGCGGTGGCGCTGACGGTATCGGATTTGTAGTTCAGGTCCGCGCCCACGCCCAGCTCGGTCTTGCTGCTGGCAATGTCGTATACGGCGCTGCCGCGCAGGCCCAGACCCATGCGGGCGCTCAATGGGAGCGTGGTGGTCACGCCAAAGCGGGCGCGGTTGCCCTGGCCGCCTGCCGTGGGCAGATCGTAGGCCAGCGCGTAGTTGGTGCGGCCCAGCGTGCTGTCCAGCGTCAGGCCAGCCGTCTGGCCCACACCCCAGGTCACTTTGTCGGTGATGCCCAGCGTGACCTTGCCGATGCGGTAGCGCACACCGATGTTGGTTTCGACCTTCTGTGCGCCGCTGAAGGGTTGGGTGTGGACCACATCCACGTCCAGCGGGGCACGGTGGTATCCGGCGCTGGCGATGGCACTGAGGCCCTGCTGATCGCCGAAGCCCACCTTGAGGCCGCCACCGACACTGAAGGGCGACAGGGCGACCTCGGCACGGGCCGAGACACTGCCGCCCTGGGTGGCCCCGGTGGCCGTGGGCGTTCGGTGATACTCGCCGTCCACCAGCGCACGGACATTTGCGGTCACTTTCGCGTCGTAACTGCCACCCACCGTCAGGCCCGGCGTGAAGGCGGCCAGTCCGGAGTACCCCGCGCTCTGGTAGCGCACCTTGAAGCCGAGGCTGCCCCCGCTCAGACCACTGCCACCCAGTTTGGTGTTGGCGTCCAGGCTGACCTGCGTTCCGCCGGAGTAGGCCAGCAGGCCGTCTGCAAGGGTCTTACCATCGGCGTAGCGGGCGCGGGCGCCAAAGGTCACCGTGCTGTCCAGGCTAACGGCGGCCACGCCCACGCTGTAGTTCTTTCCGGTGTATCCGGCCTGCGCGCCGTAGGCCAGTTTGCGCTGAAGGTTCTCGTTCTCCAGCCGGTAAGAGGCCAGCACCACCACATCGTTCAGCGTGGCGTTCATCCGGTCCAGCGCGCGGGTCAGGGTCACGATGCCGGTGCTGCGGTCCAACTGGTAATCCACGTTGGGCAGCAGAGAGACGCGGCCCAGCTCCTTGCCCGTGCCCTCTTCAAGCGTCAGCACTTCCAGCGTCTCACTGCCCAGAACGATATCGCCGTTCTGCAATCTCAGGATGCGGGTGTTCTCAGGGATGACGCGCTCGTCCTTGACACGTGCCTCGGGGATCAGGGCCACGAAGCCGGAGACCAGGGGATTGCCCTTGGTGTTCGCGCTGAGGGCCGTGAACTGTTCTCCCACGGGCAGCACGTCGATAGGCAGCGCGGCGCGGCGGTACTGGGCATGGAAGGCGGGATGGTCATATTCCACGGCCACCGGATCGCTGCCCTGAAGCGGTACGCTCTCCACGCTGCTGTCGCCGAACAGGCTGTAACGCTTCAACGTGTCGCGCCCTACGGGCAGGCCGTCCTTGTCGGCGGTCAGGTAGATCTTGCCCCCAGCCAGCGGTCCCTCGTAACTGGCACGGGCCTGCACTTTCAGGTCTTCATTCAGGTTCAAGGTTCCGTCCAGGCCCAGCGTGGCGCTGACCATGCCCACGCCCACGCGGCCCCCGCCAGGGGTGACGGCGAAGGTCTGACGGGTGATCTGCGCGCCATGCAGAAGGTCCAGTTTCAGGGTGGTGGGCGACGCCTGGGGTTGCAGTTCCAGGATGCCCTCACCATCTGTCAGGCGCAACTGGAAGTCAGCCTCCGTGGTGTTGGCATCGGGGGTGCGCGGCTCCAGATTCGAGCGCAGCGTCACCGACGACTGCGAGGACAGGCGGCCAAACGCGTCCAGTACCCGCACCTTCAGCCGCAGCGGGGTGCTGCCATCGGCGATCAGGGTTTCAGGCAGGACTTCTATCTTTGCGGGCGGTCCCACGCGGTTGACCGTCACACTCTGCCCGGCAAAGGTCAGGACGTTGGGGCCGGGCGTCAAGGGCACGCCCACGTAGACCAGGCGGGTCACGCCGCGGGGGCCGTCCGCGGTGGTCTGGCCGATACGGTCTGCGCCGATCACCGTGCCGTTCACGCTCAGGTCGCTCTGCGTGCCCACCGGCAATTCCACCACCACGCTGATGCGGTCGCGGATTCGCACGTCGCTGTCCGCCAGCGGCAGCTTGACGGCCCCGGCGTTCTCGCTGAGCTGTTCGGGGGCGCTTAAGGCGGCGGCGGCAGCCAGGTCCCCAGCGTCCACCCTGCCCTGCAAAACCTCGCTGCGTTCGCCGCCGTAGCGGGCCAGCAGCGCGGGGGCAGGCAGTTCGGGCAGCGCCCCACTGTGGGCCAGGGTGTAGGTGATGCTGCCACGCAGGACGGTGTTGTTCTGCGAGCCGGGCAGCGTCCAGTACAGCGTGCCACTGGCCCCCCGGCGCGGATCGGCAATGGATTGGCCGTTCAGGCGGCCGCTGCCAACAACGAACGACGCGCCCTCGGGAACGGCGTGGGCAATCACAATCTCCCGTGCCTGCGCGGGGGCGTCGAAGGGCAGACTGACGACGCTCGTACGCGAGACGACAGGAGCGGGCTGAGGTGTGGGCGGCATGACCACCGGGACGGGTGCGGGGGCAGGCACGGGCTGCGCCGCAATCAACTGACCCATCATGGTCTGCGGACGGGGGCAGGCGGGGGTGTCCAGCGTGGCGTTCAGGCTGAAGGTTCCCGCCGCAGTCACGCGCACGCGATAGCTCAGGGTCCGGCTCTCGCCGCCCGCCAGCTCGCCGCTGAAGGTGGCTGGGTCCAGCGCTTCCAGGCCCGCGCCGGGGGTGTCGGTCAGGGTGTAGGGAACAGCCACATCGGCAGTGTTCTTCAGGATCAGCGTGACCGTGGTTTCCTGGCCGATGGGGGTATCGGCCAGCGGCGCACGGGACAGTTGCAGCGGGGTGGAGTCGGCCTGCACACTGACTCTCAAGCTCTGGCTCTGCCCCCAGGGGGCCAGGTCAGCGCTGAAGGTCAGCGGGCCGGGGCGGATAGCGGTGCCCGTCACGCGTAGTTCGCCGGGCTTGTTAGCGCTGAAGAGGCCGCTCAGGTTGCTCAGACCCTCTACCTTCAGGTCCGCCGTGTGCAATTTCAGGTCCAGCGGCAATTCCCCGGCAAAGGCGGTTTGGGCGCGGGCAGTCAGGGTCACGGTGTCCCCCACGCAGACCTCGGACTTATCGCTCTCCAGGCTCAGAACCACCTGCGGGCGAACCTGCACCCTGGCCTCGGCCACACCTCCGCGCGGCACGGTTACGCTGGGGAGCACCGTCACCTGTGCGCCCGCGATTGCGCCGACGCTCAGGGGATAGCTTCCGGCGGCCACGCGCTGCTCGGTGCGGCCATCGACGGTCAGGGGCTGTTCGCCCACCGTCATGTCGGCCAAGGTGGGCTGAGAACCACCGGGCAGGATCAGCTCGGCGGTGATGCGCAGCAGTCCACTCTGGTCCACCCGACTGACCGTGATCGGCGTCTGCACGCCCGCACGCACCAGACTGAAGGCCACCGCGTTGCTGTACTGCTTCGCAGTTACGGGCTGGCGCAGTTCGATGGTGTACTTTCCGGCCTGCGCGGGCAGCGGCAACTCCATCTCGCCCAGGTTACGGCTGATCGGCAGCGGGGTGATGTAGCCGGTGGCGGTGTCGATCAGGCGGGCTTCCAGTTCGGCGGGGCCGTCGCCGTCATACATCTTCAGGGAGTACGCGCCGCCGTCAGTGGTCACGTTGATGGCCGGAATCCACGTCTGCGAATGCACGTTGATGGTCAGGCGATCCGCGCTGACGGCAGCGCTGACCCCGGCCAGCCGGATGGCAAAGGTGTTCTTGCCGTTGCCCTGCGTGACGGCGCGCAGGGTGTATCTGCCCGCGGGCAGGTTCTGGTTCAGCAGCATTTCCCAGCCATGTTTGCCGGGGGTGAAGGTGCGCGTGACCACAACCTTGCCGCCTGCGTCCAGCACGCTGAAGGTGGTGGAGACCGGTGCAGCGTTACCGTCATACTGCTCGTCGCCGTAAGAGCTATCGCTGCGGTAGTCCGACTGGTCCAGGCGGGGGCTGTAAAGGTCCAGACGCACCACTCCGTCCACCGGCACGTCCAGCGTCAGGTTCTGGTCGCCCACCGTCCAGCTCAGGGCGTCGCCCACGCTGGTCAGGGGGAGGCTGGTGCTGATTTCAGTGCCGGATTCCAGCGCATTCGCGCCTGCCCCCACGGCCAACAGGGCAGAGAGGGTCAGGGCGATACGGTGCAGATGAGGTCGGTTGCGCTTCACGGTTTCATTCCCCCCAGCTCAACGTGGGATCGGTGGTGGCCGCGCGCGGCTCGCCGGTCCAGGCAAAGCGGTAGGTGAGGTTCGTTTCACCTGCGGGAAGATTAGCGGTCAGGCTATTGCGACCTTCTTTCAAAGTGGCGCCGGCAGGCAGCGGATCATTGAGGTCCACGCCCTCCAGGGCGCGCGGCGTGGTCAGTTCCAGCGTGACCACGTAGCCGCCATCCACGACATAGATGGCCTTTTCCAGCGTCACCGTGGTGTCGCCCTGATTCACGGTCAGTGTGGTGCGGCGCAGCGCCGAGACCTCGCCGCCCAGCGGGGCCAGCGGGAAATCCACCCCGGTCAGGCCATTCACGGACACCGTCTGGGTGCCGCTCAGGCCGCCGTCGCGCGGCACATGCAGCGGCGGGTAGGGGGTGGTCAGGGGGTCCAGGCGCAGCGCCTGCGTGCCATTTGCCACGTTGGCAAAGCTGTAGCGGCCCCCCGCGTCGGTCAGGGTCTGGCGGCCTCCGGCCAGCAGCACGCGGGCACGCGGCAGCGGGGTGTCCAGTCCTTCCTGATAGCGCCCGTCGCGGTTGCGGTCCACGTACACCACACCCAGGATGTCCGACAGCGGCGCGAAGTTCAGCAGCTTGAGCTTGACCGTGGCCACCGCACGGTTGCTGGCAATTGCGCGGGCCACGCCCCCGGCCCCTATGCCGCTGACGGTCACGGTGTTGACCAGTTCGCCCAGGGCGTCGGGGGTCACGCGCGTGTCGTAGGCCAGCGTGATGGGCACCCCGGCTTTCAGTTCGGCCACGGTCCAGGTCAGCATGCCGCCTGTGATCTGCGGATCTGCAATCGGGTTGCCGTCCAGCTTGCTGCTGCCGGGGATGTAACTCAGCCCCTTCGCAGGTGTGTCGTTGATCTGTGCGTCGATGATGGACGTGGTGGCCGATTTGTTGGTGACAGTCAGGGTGTAGGCCAGGCGGTCCCCGGGCGTTACCTCGGTGGCATTCACATTTTTGAGGACGGTCAACCTGGCGGTCCACACCGGGGTCATGACCTCGTTGCTGTTCAGCGAATCCGGGGTCTGGGTGCTGACAAACTGGAAGATGTTTTTGAGAGCTTCGCCGTCTACCGCACGGGCGCTGACGGACGTGACCACCGTCAGCACGCGCGTCTCATTGGGAGCCAGCGTATCCAGCGTCCACCTGACGGTCTGCGCGCCTTCTGGTCCGGTGCTGAGGCCGCCGTCGGTGGCACTCACGAAGTCCAGGTGGGCAGTCAGCTTGTCAGTCACCCCCACGCCAGTCAGTGGGCGGGTGTAGGGGTTTTGGACCATGAGGCGGTAGGTGATGGTGTCGCCCGCCGCCACCGTCGCCCCGGCAGGCAGGGTCACGGTGGCCCCGCCGTCTTTCGCGGTTGCCACGTAGGATTTAACCAGTTCCGGCAGACCGCCCTCGACGCTCTGCACGGCGTCTGCGGTGGTATTGCTGGTTCCCCGGTTCCCCTTGATGGTAATACGGGCGTCCAGCGGTCCCGTCTGCGTGGAGGTGTAGCACACGCGCACGGGGGCGCTCTGGCCCGCCTCCAGAGGCAGCGGTTGCGCGAGGGGCTGGCCGTCCTGGCCGTAAAAAGTGGCCGCTGCACCGCCCGTGGGATAGCTCACGCTCAGGGTAAAGACGTCCTTTACGTCGCCCGTATTCTTTGCGGTGTGGTCAAAGCAGACCGGCTGGGCCACCACGGCCAGCGCTTTGCTCTGACGGTCTGCGGCGCTGCCTTCGGGGGCCTCGGGATTGCCCTCGGGGCCGATGGCGACCGCAGGCAGGTAGCGCACATCCACCCGCGCCGTATCTGTCACGGTCTGCTTGCCGGTCAGGACAGTGGCTGTGTTGGGAATCACCTTGTTTTCCGCGCTGGCACCGGCCCGCATCTTGAAGGTCAGAGTCAGATCTGCGCCGGGGGCCAGGCTGGGCACGCGCGCGCGCACGCCGCGCACCACGGGTCCCGCTGTGGCGGCCCAGTCCACGCCGTCGGCGGTGTATTCCAGCGTGCCCCCGTTGCTAGACACATTGCTGGCCGCGCTGCCCGCCACGAAGCTCAATCCCTGCGCCAGTTGCTCGGTCAGAAGGTCAGTCAGAATCACCTCGCGGCTCTGGCCCCTGCCGCCGTTGGTGGTCTTGACCGTCACGGTGGTTTCCGAACCAGGGCGCAGCAGCGCGGGAGAGAAGCTCTTGCTCACGGCCAGTTCGGGAGGCGGGCTGATGCGGACCACGCTGACGTTGTTGCTGTCGCTCTGCCCGCCCGCGCAGCTGGCCATAAGATTTACGAAGGCGTCTCCGGCGCTAATCGCGTCTACCAGCAGCAGCACGTCCGCGCTCCTGTCGGCTTCCAGCGTCACACTGCTGATTTCCGGCTCGTTCGCATCGGCCACGCCGTTGCCGTTCAGGTCAAGCACCAGTCTCAGGCCAGGGAAAGAGGTGCCGCCCGCCTCTGTCCGGGCAGACACGGCGAAGGTGGATGTGGCGTTGCCCGCGTTGACGATTTTGTAGACGAACGTCGCCGCCTCGCCGGGCAGCAGGGCCGCACTCTGGCCGGGCTGGGCTGGCGTGCCGTCGGGGGTCACGCTCAGGGCACACACGGCAGAAACGGTGGTCTGCACGACGTTGGATGTGGAGACCACCGGCTGATTGGTGTCGGGCGACAGAAACTCGGCCTGCGCCTGGTTGGTGATCACCGTACCGGCAGGGGTCAGGCTTTGTGCGCCCGCGTGTGCGCCGGGCAGGAGCAGGCCCAGCAGCAGTGTGGGAAGGATGAATAGGGAGCGGGTCACAGGGGTTCTCCTTGAGGAGGGCGGAAGAGCTGGAAGCGGCGCTGAATCAAAGGGTGCAGCAAAAAAAAGAAGTCTGTTGTTGTCGTAAAAAACGCGCCCCACAGTCAAGCGGGGCGCGTGGGTGCATGGCGTTACTTGACCTTGACCACGAAGTTGGCCGAGACTTCCGCGCCGCTGGCCAGGGCGTCGGGAATCAGGTCATTGTTGTTGTCGATGGCAACCGCGACGGTGGTGGCCGTGACGCCTGGGGCCGTGGCGCTCCAGGTGTTGCCGCCGTCAACGCTGTAGATGGTCTTGGACGCCACCACGCCCACGATGCTGACGCTCACGAAGGTGGTGTTGGCCGGCACGGTGTCGCGGATGAAGAAGCGCGCGACCGACGTGTTGAACGTGTTCTTGGCGATGATGCGGTAGGTAATGTCCTGGCCGGGCAGCGCGCCGGTGTTGGGCTGCGCGGTGAAGTTCACCGGGTTGGGGAAGCTGACGCCGGACGGCGTGGCCACCGTCTCGCTTCCGGCGGTGGTGGGCGTGCGCTCCGTGAACTTGGCCACGCCGACGGCTCCGACGGGCGAGACGGTCACGGTGTTGTTGGTGTCGCTCATGGGAATGGTGCTGAAATACCCGGTGGCGTTCTGCGACACGGCGTAGACGCCGGTGCTGGTGCTGGTGGGGACATCAATGCGGGCGAAGACCTTCAGTTCGCTGCCGGCGGCGACCACCGTCGTGACGTACTTGCCGGTGTTGGGACCGCTGGTGATGGTGCCCAGTTCGGTGCCGTCGGCGTAGAAGTAGCGCACGGTCGTGCCGGGGACCGCCGTTCCAGCCGAGAGGATGTAGGTGTCGTTGTACGTGCCGTTGTTCACCACGTCCATCGGGAAGATGGCCGTCGCGTCGGTGACGTCGGGGCTGCTTACGCCGCCGAAGGTGCCGTTGGGGCGCACGGTCTGGTTGGTCGCGGGGGTGGGCACCGCGCCGAGTGGGGCAGTGGCGTCACCGAACTGCGCGGCGGCGGGCATGATCGTGTTGGTGGTGCTGCCGCCGGTTTCCGGGGCGAATCCGGCGTCGTTGATGGAGTCCACGTCGGTGGTCACGCTGCGGCTGAGGACCGGGGCGCTGTCGTCGGGGTCCGGGTACGTGATGCGCGTCAGGTAGTACGCGCTGCTGTTGGCCGGAACAATCAGCGTGGGGTACGTCGCGCCGGTCTTGACCGTCACGGGCGTGCCGTTGGGATTCAGGAACGTGACGCGGATTTCGGTCAGCGGGTTTCCGGCGTTCTGGGTGAAGGTGCCGGTGGCCGCATCAAACGTCCAGCCGGCGTTCAGGGTGCCGTTGGTCGCCACTGCGCCGGAGGGGAACAGCTGCAGCGCGTCGCCCTGGGCGCTGGTGTTGGTCAGCGCGTTGGTAAACGTCACGAAGTCGGCCAGGTTGTCGGGGTCCGCTGCGGGGTAGGCGATCTGGGTGTCGCCGGTGGCGTTCGGAATGATCGGGGTCGTGCCGTCCATGTAGCCGGGGGAGCTGGGGTTGACCGGAGGCGTGTTGGGCGTGGCATCAGGACCGACCGGCAGGGTGGGCACGTTGACCGGACCGCTGGCAGGCGTGGGCGTGTAGGGGTTGCCGCCTGGGTCGACCGGGTTGGTGGGCGGAGTGGAGGGGTTGGGTTTGTTGTCCAACGTGGAGGCGAACATGGTGATGGCCACGAACTGCCAGTCGGTGCCGAGGGCCTTGTTCTCTTCCTCGTTGATGCTGCCGGTGGCGTAGCCGTTGCCGGTGACCGTGCCGTCGGCGGCCAGCGTCGTTCCGGTGCCGGTCACGCGGCCTATGGGCGTGGCCCCAAACACGTCGGTGCGGGTGGCTGTAGGGGGGATCACGATGCGCTGGATGAAGTTCGTGACGCCCTCGTCGATGGGGGTGTTGGGGTCGTCGGCCTGAACCACGATCTGCGCGGTGGACGGGGTGTTGACGAAATCCGTGGTGCCTGCGGGGAAGTACGCGACCGACTGCCCGCCTGCGCCGACCTGGTTAACCGACAGGCCGATGGTCAGCGGCGTGTTGCCCAGGTTGATGGCGGTGTAGAGGGTCTCCACGGCCTGACCCGGCACGGCGTTGAGGACGACCTTGGTGGTGGTGTTCAGGGCGTTCTGCGTGCCGCCGTCCGTGGGCGTGTTGTTCTGGAAGCGGATGTCGAAATCCGGCAGCGGCAGCACGGTGGTCTGCACGGTGTTGGAGTTGAACGGGGTCACGGGCGTGCCGCTGATGGGGTCGTCGTAGGTGGCGCTCGCAACGTTGGTGATGATGGTGCCGGCGGTAGTACTGGTGGTCGCGGCGGTGGCGCTGCCTGCGGCGAGGGCGGCCATCATCATCAGAAACTTGGGATTCACTTTCACGGTAAAACTCCTTTTTGCTTGGGCCGTCTGGCCTGGGCGTCATGGGTGGATAAAAATTGAGGGCTGAAGCTAAAACGGGTGAGGGGGTTTACCTGACCTGAATGCGGTAACCCAGCTCCAGTGATTTGCCGGGGCTGAGTTCGGCCACGATCCAGCGCACAGCGTTGTACTCGCCCGGCTTGACCTCCACCTCTTTCTGCACGGACTTGCCGTTCTCGGTGACGGTGATCGTTTTCTTCAGGGGCGCGGCGGCAAAGGTCTTGCCACCATCGATGGAGTACAGGGTCCTGACGCTGTCCAGACCCTTTTCGGGGGCCAGGTACATAGTGTTTTTGGGCACGGGCAGTTGCACCGGCACATCGCGCATAGACTTGGGGCTGGTGTTCCGGACGCTGACCACCTGACTGATGACATCGCCGGGGTTGACACTGCCGGAGTTGGGCAGCAGTTGTTCGGTGGCCTTGCCGTTCACCTGCACGGTCTTGACGAGCAGCATGGTGAGGTTCAGGCTCAGGGCTTCACCCGCCTGGGCAGCCGCGTGAGCTGCCCCACAGAGCAGCAGAGCGGCGAGCAGTGTGGGCCTATGAAATTTCATAACGTCTCCCCTGAAGATAAACGGCAGCTAAAGACACAACCCAACTGTCGCTTGCACTTCTTTTATGGAAATGAGCCTAGAAATTCAGCTCTTACACGTTGCTTACAGTGTCACAGTGGATCTCCAGCCCAATCCGGCGAAATTCAGAGTATGAGCTTAATGAGAAAACTGGTTTTTTATTAAACTATGGTGTAGACGGGTTTTTCACAGAGTCAGAAATTAAGCGCGATGATGGGCACCATGAAAATGCCCCCATCGGGGGGGGGAACGCCTCAGAATTCGGGCACCAAAATCACCTCTTTCCCAATAAGGAGGGCTACAGTTCCAGGCAGCGGCCCACCCGCCGACCCACAGGCAAAGCGGTCACCAGCACCTCGTACTTGCCCGTCACGAACACCTGAAAGCCTCGCTTTTGCAGATCACGGCGGGTATCGGTCACGTCGGCGCACAGCAGGCTCAGGTCCGGGCGGGCAAAGTTCTTCATGCGTGCGCCGTAGCTCAGGGTGCCGTCGCGATAGCGGGCATTGGGAAAGCCCAGCACCAGCCCGCCGGTGTCGGTCAGGTGGTGGCGGCGCAGCGCCGACAGCAGCACGTCGCGCCGCACGCCCGGACTCTGGAGCAGACTGAGGGCGAGAATCAGGTCAAACTGACCCAGCTCCGGGTGCGGCAGCCGGGTCACGTCCAGGTGCAGAAAGGTGAAGGCCGGATGCCTGCCGCGTGCCGTGGCCAGTGCCGAGGCGTCGGTATCCACACCCACGACGTCAAACGGCCGATCGGGAAACGCTAGGGCTAGGGCGTCCAGCTCACGCCCGGTGTTGACCCCCAGCGCCAGCACGCGCCCACCTGCTGGGGGATCAATCCGCCGCAGGGCCTCAACCAGTGTCAGCAGCAGCTCAGGGTCTTCCAGCTTGTCCACCCGTGACCATTCGCCGTCTGGACCGTAACCGTCCGCGTCCGGTGCAGGCGTGGAGGCATATAGGCGCAGGCCGAAGCTCACCCGGCCCGGCCCGGTCTTCCCGGGCGTCAGCAGGTGCGCGCCCAGCGCGTCGGCCAGGTCTGCCCACACACTCCAGGCGCGGTGGCGGCCTGCCGCGCCCGGCTCGCCGGCATACAGGCCCACACCCACGTCGGGATCAGGCACGTCCAGCGTGACCTCTCCCCCACCGGCCAGCGCTGCACGCACGGCAGGAATGATGGTGGACAGCGGTTCCAGGGTGAACGAGAGAAGAGGCATCCGGCCAGCATACGGGGAGACGTATGGTCAACAGGCCATAAAAAATCCCCACCCGAAGGCAGGGAGTCGGGATCAGGCTCGGGAAAGGGATTAGCCTACCAGGGCGGAGGCGAGCTGTCGCAGACCTTCCAGATCCTCGGGGGCGCGACGGAAGCGTTTCGCGGCCCAGGGCGGGCAGCCTTCTGGCGCAGCAACCTGAACGCGGTGGCCGCGATCACTGCCGGAAAGCTGCGGATCAGCGGAGCGCTGCTGTGTGCCCTGACCCTTGCGCCGGGACTGGCAAAGGTACAGGCGGCCTAGTGCATGGAAACCGGGGCCAGGGACTCAGGGCACCGTATATGCAGAAGGATTCGGCCTGATTCCATCCGCTGCCGGGCTACTGCCAGCGTTCCCGATCCTCACCCGCCGTGCCCAGCAGCAGAGGACGCAACTCGCCGATCAGGTACAGACTGCCACAGGCCAGCGCCAGGGGCACGTTCAGGGCAGCCAGCACGTCCAACGCCTCCGCGGGCGAGTCGGTCAGGGTGACGGGCAGGTCCCCGAACAGTGGGGCCAGGGCCGCCGCCGGGGCCGCGCGGGGGCTGAGGACGGCCTGCGTCAGGACCACGTGCGAGACGTGTGGCCGCAGGGCCGCCACCACGCCCTCGACGTCCTTGTCGCCTGCCGCCCCGAAGACCACCGGCAACGGCGGCACACCCAGGTCGCGCAGGGTGGCGGCCAGTGCCCTCGCACCGTCGGGGTTGTGTGCGCCGTCCAGCAACACACGCCCGCCGCGCCACGGCACCACTTCCAGGCGTCCGGGCCAGCGTGCTGCCGCCGCACCGACTTGAATGGCCTCCCCGCCCACGCCCAGCCGCCACGCCGCCGCCGTCGCCAGAGCCGCGTTACGCGCCCCATGCGCGCCCAGGAGGGGAGTATGGAAGGACAGTGCGGCGCCGGGCAGCGCCACGCTCACCTGTGCGCCCTGCCAGCCCAGGGAACGGGTCTGAATCTCCATCTCCTCTCCCACGGCCCACAGGTCCGCGTTCGTGGCCCGTAGCAGGGGCAGAAGGTCCGCCGCCACGCCGGTCACGGCAGGTCGGTCCGCCCGCAGAATGCCCGCTTTCTCGGCCGCAATGGCCTCCAGCGTGTTGCCCAGAATGTCGGTGTGGTCGAGGGCCACATTGGTAATGACGCTCAGGACGGGGTTCAGGGCGTTGGTGGAGTCCAGGCGTCCGCCCAGGCCCACCTCCATCACGGCCACCTGTACCCCAGCCTCGGCAAACAGCAGCGCACCCAGCGCTGTCACAATCTCAAAGAAGGTTGCGCCTGCCGCCTCCGCGTGGGGACGCAGGCGGCCCAGCGCAGCGCCGACCGTCTCCTGCGACAGTTCCTGCCCGTTCACCTGAAAGCGCTCGGCAAAGCGGGTCAGGTGCGGGCTGGTAAACAAACCAGTGTGCCGGCCGTCTGCCTTGAGAATGGAGGCCAGCACGGCGGCAGCGCTACCCTTGCCGTTGGTGCCGCCCACCAGGATCGTCTGAAAAGATGTCTGCGGGTTGCCCATATGGGACAGCAGCTCTCGCACCCGGTCCAGCCCCGGACGCACCCCAAAGCGCTGGCGCGCGAACAGCCAGTCCAGATGCGCGTCGACGCCAGCCATGCCGTTCACGGACCGCTCAGGCCTGCGCCTCAAAGTGTTTTTCCAGCGCCGGAACGATCTGTTTCTTGCGGCTGATCCGGTGGCCCAGATCGGCTACGTCGCCCACCGTGGGCATGCCAAACGCAGCCTGCACCACCGCCGCTTCGGCCTCGCCCGCCACCAGCACACGGTTGGTCTCGTTCAGAATGTCCACCACGCCCAGCAGCACGCCGTCCAGACCGTCCCTGGTCCGCGCCGCCCGCATGGCGTCCAGTAGCTCGGCCTGCCGTCCGAAAACATAACCGGGATTGGTCGTCTCGATCACGCCCAGGCCCCAGCGCTGCGGCGCAAGCGGGTCCCCGAAGGGAAAGACCTTGTAATCCATCTTCAACAGCTCGGCAGCGGGCGTGTCGCCCAGATCGCTCTTGGCCGCGAACATCTCCAGGGCATAGGCCCCCACGTCGCGCACCCCGGCAATCGGCGCCAGAAATGCCACCGCCTCGCGGTCATCCGGGGTGGTGGTGGGGCTGCGGAAATGCAGGGTGTCGCTGAGAATCGCGCTGAGCATCAGCCAGGCGTCGGTGGGCTCCACGCTCAGCCGGGCCTCGCGGTGTAGTTTCAGCAGCAGGGTGGCGGTACAGCCCACCGGCTCGAACCGCAGCCACGCGGGCTGCATGGTGGTCAGGTCGCCCAGCTTGTGATGGTCAACCACCCGCGTCACCTGCAGGTCGCCCAGATTGGGCGTGGACTGGGCGCTCTCATTGTGGTCCACCAGTGCCACCGCCGTTCCCGCCTCCAGCTGGGGCAGCAGTGCCGGAGCCTCCACCCCGGCCCGCCCCAGCACGAACGGCGTCTCGAGATTCAGGTCACCCAGGCAGAAGGCCTGGGCTGCAGTTCCCTGACGGGTCAGCAGGCGGGCGTAGACCAGTGCAGAGGCGATGGCGTCGGTATCTGGATTGAGGTGTCCGAACACGGGAAGCATGAGCGCAGTGTAGCGGCTGGGCTGCATGTGACAGCCACAACGAACCCCAGACAACGAAAAACCCCCGCACGTGGCGGGGGCTTTCAGGAAACAGGGCGGAGGGGGAAGGAGCAGCTTCAACCCGTTGGGGTTTAGAAGTTGACCTTGTAGCTGATCTTGAAGACCTGGCCACGCGCGTCTTCAGGAGCAGTGGACGTGCCGTTGCGCAGACGCAGGTTGCCCACGCCGTAGCCGACGGACAGATCGTAGTAGTTGCCTTCCACGTACAGCAGGTCCTGGCTCACCCTTGCGCCGGCGTTGTTCTGGTCGGCGTAGTAGCCGGCCGAAGCGCCGCTGAAGGGGGTGTAGGCGCGATTGGTGGCCTGGTAACCGGAGTAGTACAGGGCCAACTTGGTGTTGGGCATCAGGAACTCGTTGAGCTTGACGCCCGCCGAGTACTTGAGGGCATTGGAGGAGTAGTCACCTGCGGTGCCGCCCAGATCGTGCGAACGGGAGTAGTAGCCAACCTGACCTTCCAGGCTGGGCTTGAAGATCACGTTCAGCGGATCGGTGACGACCTTGACGCCGACAGCAAAGGCAGTGCTGTTGTCCACTGCCGCGTTGGCAGCCTGCTCGTTGGCGCTGTAACGGTTGAGGCCGAAAGCACCCTTGACGTCCACCTGCGCGATGCCGATCTTCTTGCCGTACAGCACGTCGCCGTAGGTGAAGCCGTTGCTGTAGCTGCTGGTGGCGTCGCGGTAGCGCGAGGCGTAGCCCACGCGGAAGGACAGGTCCTTGACCAGCGCGCTGGCATCCTTGCCGTTGTGACGCAGTTCTGCGCCGTATTCGGTGTAGCAGGTGCGGTCGCTGAAGTTGGCCAGAGAGAAGTTCAGCGCGCCGCCCACACCGTCGGTGTCGGAGGAGGCGATGCCGGGGTGATCGGCACCACAGCCGCTCGAGTCCAGGAACTCGTTGTTCACCAGACCAAAGTAGCTGTTGTACTTGCTGTTGCGGAATAGCTGGGCATCGCTCTGGGTGCGGACATTGCTCAGAGCCAGGTAGTTGTAGTACGCGCCGACCGACAGGCCGAAGCCGGGGGTGATGTCAGCGCGAACGCTGTAACGCTTGCCCCCACCGTCGACCGTGTTAACGCGGTCGTAGGCGCCAGGCTCCTTCAGGTACTCGTAGTAGCCGCCGCGCACGGTGACCAGGTTGAACAGGTTGACCTTGGCGGCGACGCCACGGTCGATAATGAGGGTGCTGGCCGCACCAGCGTTGTTCGTTTCGCGGTCGTAGTACGCACCCAGGGCCACGGGGCCCAGCGCGCCGCCAACCTTGACGCCAAAGCCGTTCTGGTTGTTGTGGTACGGCGCGGTGCTGCCGTTGTCGCTGTCGGTGGGATCGGCTTCCATGATCCCGGCGGTCGCGTTGTAGCCCGCCGTGATGTTGCGGTAGTTCAGGTCGTAGACCTTGACCGGTCCCAGGGTGCCTGCAACCTTGCCGTAGAACGCGCGCTCGGTGGCGGTTGCGTTGCTGGCGGTGCCGGTACCTGCACCGTAGGTGGTCGTGGTGACGCGGCTCTGGGCGTACTCGCTGTCGATCTGCCAGCCGGCCACAGCGCCGTGCAGGTCTGCACCGAAGGCCAGCACGTCACTGGCAACGACAACGTTGCCTGCCGTGGTGCCCGGGGTGGTGGTGGTGCTGCCGGTTGCGGCGTAATTGGCGGCGATACTGCGGCCGGTCGTGTCCAGGCTTTCCTGGGCAAAGTTCAGGCCAGCCTTCAGGGTACCGATGGGGGTGATGGTCGCGCGCACGCCACGGTAGTACTTGTAGGCGCCGCCGGACAGGCCAGAGGCCGTGCGGCTGACCAGAACGGGCGGTGTCGCGGTGTTGAAGGTGTCGGTGTAGGTCAGGGCGGCGTCCGCGCCGCCGCGGCTGCCGTAGACCACCGTGATGGTGGGCTTGTAGGCGCCAATCACGGGCACGGTGCTGCCGTCCACGTTGACGATAAAGCCGTCGCCGCGTCCGGTGCTGTCGTTGTCGAACAGGTAGTCGCTGAACTTGAACTTCAGCGCCTTGCCGAAGGTCACCGTGATGGGTGCGTTGCCCACGGTGAAGGCCGCCGTGCCCTGCTTGAAGAAGAAGAACAGGGGGCGGTAGGTCACGCCGTCCTGGGTCACGTCGGGGTAGCGGGTGTCAGCCACAGGCAGGCCAGCGCGCACGCCGAAGGTCACGTCGACCTTGTTCACGTTCAGGGCACCGGCGCTCTTGGCGAACACACCGGTCGAGCCGCTGGTCCCGCTGCCGATCTTGCCGGAGCTGTCAAAGGTGATGCCGAAGGACAGGGTGGTGTTGCCTTCCCTGTTCACAGGGGTCACAGCACCGGTGCTGAAGCCGTAGAAGCCGGTCTCAGTGTTGGCCACGGGCGCACGGGCGCCGGACAGGTCGGCCCAGTCCACGGCGGTATCGGCGGTGTCGGCGTCGCCGTCATCACCGGTGCTGAAGACCGTGCCGGGGAGCAGGCGGTCGAAGTCCATGTCGCGCGTGCCGCGGGCCACGTTGTAGGTGGCGCTCAGCGTGGGGCGCAGGCTGAAGGCGTACTTCTCGAGCTGCTTGACGCGGTTGTCCAGATCGCCCACGGTGGTTTCCACCTTGGTCACGCGGCCCGACAGGGTGTCGAAGTCGGCCTTCTGCACCAGGTCGGCCTGGGCAGCTTCAATGGCGCTGGTGCGGTCCTGCAGATTCAGGATGTCTTGGTTCAGCAGCACGGTCAGGTCATTCAGCGCGGCGATGCTGCTGGCGTTGTCGTCGACATCGGCACGCAGGGTGTCGTAGTCGTCGGCGCGGGCCGCCAGGTCGTCGATCTGGGCCTGGAGGTTGGCCACGGCTTCGGCGTCGCCGGTGTTGCCGGCCAGGGTCTCGACGCGCTCTTCCAGACGGGTGAAGTCGTCGCGGCTGACCGCGTTTTCTTCCAGGTCGCTGACGCGCACGCCCAGGGCGGCGAGGTCGGCGGCCAGTTCCTGGATCGCGTTCTGCAGCGCGGTCAGGGTGTCGGCGTCGATGCTGCTGGCAGGCACTTCGCCGGTGCGGACCTGGTCCAGCAGACGGGCGATGATGACGGCGGCCTCATAGCGGGTCAGGTTCTGGGTGCCGCGGTAGGTGCCGTCGGGGTAACCCAGGATGATGCCCTGACCAACCAGACGGTCGATGGCGTCCTTGGCCCAGTGACCGGCAGGAACGTCGGTCAGTGCGGGAACCTGCGGCGCGCTGGCAGGAGCTTCCGTCTGTGCAGCGGCCATGCCGAATGCCAGAGCGGCGGTGAGAACGAGCAAGCTTTTCTTCATATGACCCCCAAAGGTCGTCGCGCGTTCGGAAGCAGTCGGTCGGCTTCTAAAGGTGACAGTGGGGCGAGTTACCGAGTTTCCTCTCCCGGAGTAATTCACCGCGTCGTGTTTCCCTCGGCGCAACTTTGTGGTGCAACCTGCAGCGTCTTCCCCAGATTGGGTGAACAGGCGACAGATCAGCATGGATGATACAAGCATGAAGACAGGGTGGTCAACCCTGAGAGCACGATAAATTCAACATTCTCGGGCGATTGGGGCAAGTCTGATCAAGTCATGAAGGTTTCAGGCTCTTACAAACCGGCCCACGGTTCATCCCCGAGAGGAGATGGAGGTTGGCACTGGCGTCTGGCGTGCGGATGAAGCATCCAGGCTGGCCGCGAACCACTGCGGCAGTTCACCGCGAAAATACCGCTGGCCCCATTCCCGCGCCCACACATCGAAAGTCTGGGCGGAGATGGCAGCCCTGGCCCGCTCGACCAGACGGTGCAGGTACCGCAGGTTGTGCAGCGAGAGCATGCGCGGGGCCAGTAACTCCTCGGCCCGCACCAGGTGGGCCAGGTAAGCGCGGGTGTAGTGCCGACAGGCATAGCAGTCGCAATCCTCGTCGATGGGGCGCAGATCCCGGCGGGGGGCGCTGGAGTTCATGTTCAGCCGCCCATCGTCGGTCAGTGCGTAACCGAAACGCCCGGTACGGGTGGGATACACGCAATCGAACATGTCCACCCCCAGCGCAATGCCCGCCACCAGATCTTCGGGGTGACCCACACCCATCAGGTAGCGCGGCTTGTCGGTGGGCAGGCGGGCTGTGGTGAACTCCACGGCGGGATACATCTCCTCCTTGCTCTCCCCCACGGCGAGGCCTCCAATGGCGAAGCCCGGCGTGGCGAAGGGCAGGGTCAGGTCCAGGCTCTGCTGCCGCAAATCCGGGTGAATCCCCCCCTGCACAATGGCAAACAGCGCCTGATCCTCCCTGGACTTGAAGGTCATGCAGCGCTCCAGCCAGCGCACCGTACGCTCCAGGCTGCGGGTAATGTACTCGCGCTCCGCCGGAAACGGTGGGCACTCGTCAAAGGCCATGATTACATCGGCCCCCAGCGCCTGCTGCACCTCAATGCTGCGCTCCGGCGTCAGCTCAACCAGGCTGCCGTCCAGATGGCTCTTGAACACCACACCCTGCTCGCTGATCTTACGCATGTGCCCCAGACTCATCACCTGAAAGCCGCCGGAGTCGGTCAGAAAAGGACCGGGATACGCGGTGAAGCCAGGCAGCCCGCCGTGCGCAGCCACCAGCTGCTCTCCGGGGCGGAGCATCAGGTGATACGTGTTGCCCAGAATCATCTGGGAGCCTATCTCCAACAATTCCTGCGGACTGATGCCTTTGACGGTGCCCTGGGTGCCCACCGGCATGAACATCGGCGTTGTCACAGTGCCGTGTGGAGTGGTGAACTTGGCCACCCGCGCTCGCCCATCCTGGTGCTGAACCTCAAACTCAAACATGTCCTTATTGTGGCGTATTTGGCACGCTGAAAATCCTGTGACTGACAGCACAGAGACATAAGAGTAGGTCCTCAAGATTTTGCAGGATCCGGAGATAAAATGGCTGCCGTAGGACCAAACGAAAACGCCCCCTCCGGGAAGGAGGGGGCGGAGATGGAGCGGGAGACGAGATTCGAACTCGCGA
>NZ_BMOL01000025.1 GCF_014647055.1 Deinococcus aerolatus
CTCGCTTGAGGCTCAGAAAAGATACAGGTCCGCTCCCCTCCTGTCAACCTCTCCTCCCTTACCTTTCGTTTGCGCGTAAGCAGGATTGGCGAAAACCACGTCTGTGGGCAGAGAAATGCGGTCCGGCCAGGTTTGGGCGAGAGGGCGGCAGAAGGGAGACCGACCCCCAGGCGCACTGGCCTCCCGCGCCTGCCCCAACACGCCTATACTCTTTCTTTGGCAAAGACCCGCGTTCCGTGCCAAACGGACCGACGCGGAAGGGAGGCACGCTATATGCAGGACATGCAAGAACTACTGGAAAAACTGGCGTCGCTCCGGGAGTATCTTTGACATTCCCGGCAAAACGCGCCGCCTGAACGAGCTGGACCGTGAGCTGAGTGATCCTGACTTATGGAACGACTCGGACCGTGCGCGTAAGGTCACGCAGGAGGCGGGCACCGTGCGGCGCATCGTGGACGAGTACAACTCGTTGAAGTCGGACGCAGAGGGCCTGAGCGAGATGCTGGAGATGGCCGACGCCGAGGAACGCGAGATGCTGGCCGAGGAATACGGCGGCATTGCCGCGCGGGTGGACGGGCTGTACAAGGAAACGCTGTTCACCATGAAGCACGCCGACACGTCGGCCATCGTGCGGGTCAAGAGCGGCGCGGGCGGCACCGAGTCTCAGGACTGGGCCGGCATGCTGTCGCGCATGTTCATGCGCTGGGGCGAGCGCCGCGGCTACAAGGTGGAACTGATCGACCAGCAGGACGGCGATCAGGCGGGCGTACTGAGCTCGGAGTTCATCATTCGCGGCGACAAGGCTTACGGCATGCTGGCCCCCGAGCACGGCGTTCACCGCCTGGTGCGGGTGTCGCCTTTCGACAGCAACAACCGCCGTCATACCTCGTTCGCCTCGGTGGACGTGGTGGCTGAGGTGCCCGAGGAAGAGATCAACATCCACATCCCGGACAGCGATCTGCGCCGCGACGTCTTCCGTTCGCAGGGTGCGGGGGGCCAGGGCGTGAACACCACCGATAGCGCCGTTCGCCTGACCCACCTTCCCACCGGTCTCGCGGTGGCCTCGCAGGTGACGCGCTCGCAGATCAAGAACCATGACATCGCCCTGCAGATTCTCAAGCAGCGCCTCTACGACATCGAGATCAAGAAGCGCGAGGCCGAGGAAGCCAAGGCCCGCGGTGAGCAGAAGAAAATCGAGTGGGGCAGCCAGATCCGCAGCTACGTGCTGGACAAGCAGTACATCAAAGACCACCGCAGCGGCGTGATGAAGCACAACCCCGACGCGGTGCTTGACGGTGACCTGGATGACCTGATGTGGGCGGGCCTGGAGTGGATGGCAGGCAAGCGCGTGGCCGAGGAAAGCGCCGACGACGAGTAGGCCCCGTCCTGGCCGATCACGCCTTCCGGTGCTACGCAGCGCGCAGGCACGGTAGGACCCGGGCGCGGATGGTTTAATGGGGTTTGAATCTCCCCAGCCGTCCGCGCTCTCACATGGCCTTTTGCGGCCAGCACCTCGTCTCACGTCACCCTTCCGTCTTCCCCGTTCCATGAGAGCCGCCCATGACTGAACCCGCAAAGCGCGCCATTCCTGGATACACCCTGCACCGCACCCTGGGCCGCGGCAACACCTCGCTGGTCTGGCTGGCCACGGACCCGCAGGGGCGGGACGTGGCCCTCAAGCTTCCCCACGAGGAGACGCTGCGCGCGCAGGAGGCGGCGGAACGCTTCGGCAACGAGGTCCGGCTGACCCTGAAGTTCCGGCATCCGCACATGGTCGAGGGCTACGCGGGCCAGGCATTCGGACCGGAGGCGTTTCTGACCATCCGCTATTACCCGGACGGCGCCCTGAACGAGCAGCTGGCCCGGATTTCCAGCCGCCGCCTCCCGCCTGCCGCCGCCATGAGACTTCTGGCGGACGTGGCCTCGGCCCTGGCCTACCTGCACCACCTGGGGGCGGTTCACCAGGACCTCAAGACGCACAACATCTACGTGGATGAGACTGGCCGCGCCGCGCTGGGCGATCTGGGCAACACGTATTTCGTGGCGCAGGGCGGACAGGTCAGCGGCAGTCCGTACTACATGGCCCCGGAGATCTACCACGGCGAGAGCAGCAGCGCTGCCAGCGACGTGTACAGCCTGGGCATCCTGATGTACGAGCTGCTGGCGGGCGAGCGCCCCTACCAGGGCCACACCTACGAGGAACTGATGGTGGCGCACATGACCCGCTTTCCAGCCCCGCTGACCCACCTGAATCCGGCGGTCTCCCGCCCGGTGTCGCGGCTGGCCGGGCTGGCACTGGCCAAGCGTCCCGGCGAACGCCCCAGTGCCGACGCGATTCGCCGCGCCCTGCTCAGGGATCTGGGCGAGACGCCACAGGACGAGGTGTACGAGAATTCAGGTGCGCCTGCTGAACCGGAAATGGGCAAGACGACGCCGGTAGGACGGCACGGTCCCGTTCAGTCACGGACGCCCCGCCCCGAACCCGAGGCCAGGCCGGAGCCGCCTAAGGGCGGGGGCTGGAATCCCTTCAAGCGCCGCAAGTAGCTGGACCGGGGACGCCGTTTCAAGCAGCCGGGGCCAGCAAGCGCCCAAGACTGAGCCACATGCCCGCCTTAGGTGACCCTGCCTGGACCCCGCGTTGAACCCCAGAACCCCCCGGGTCGTACCCAGGCCAGGAGGCTTCACCATGACCCACCGAACTGCCACTGTCCTTGCCGCCGTCCTGCTGACCGCCGCTGCCGGGGCCAGCACCGCCACACCCGCCCAACCCGCCACGGCGGACAGGGCGACGGTCCGTTACCTGCCCTACACCAAGGCCGCGTACGACGCCGCCAGAGGCAAGAAGAGGGTGCTGTTCTTCCACGCAACGTGGTGCACCAACTGCAAAGCTGCCGACGCCGACATTTTGGGAAAGCTGGCCGAGATTCCGGAAGATGTGGTGATCTTCAAGACCGACTACGACAAGGAAGTGGCACTGAAAAAACAATACGGCATCATCTCCCAGCACAGCTTCGTGCTGACGGACAGCAGCGGCAAGGCGCTGAAGAAGTGGGCGGGCGGCAAGCTCAGCACCATCATCAGCAAAACGCGGGACTGACATGCTGCTGCTGCTGGTGGCCTTTTTCGGCGGCCTGCTGACCGTGCTGTCGCCGTGCGTGCTGCCCGTGTTGCCCGTGTTGCTGTCGGGTTCGGTGGGGGGGCGCGGGAGGCCCGTGGGCATCATTGCCGGATTCATCGGCTCGTTCGTGCTGCTGACCCTGTTTCTGGCGACGCTGGTGAACGCCCTAGGCCTGAGCGTGGACGCCTTGCGCTGGGGCGCGGTGGCGCTGCTGCTGCTGTTCGGCCTGACGCTGGCCGTGCCCGCCCTGCAACTGCGCTTTGAATTGCTGGCGGCGCGGGCACTTCCGCAGGGCAGGGGCAGCGGTGGGGACGGCTTTCTGGGCGGCGTGCTGGTGGGCGTCACGCTGGGCGTGGTCTGGACCCCCTGTGTCGGGCCGATTCTGGCCAGCGTGACCACGCTGGCCCTGAGCGGGGAGGTCACCGGCTTTGCCGCCGCCGTCACGCTAGCCTACGCGCTGGGCGTGGCGATTCCCATGCTGGCCGTGATGTGGGGCGGGCGCCAGCTGCTGCACCGCCCGGCCCTGATGCGCCGCCTGGGCGGCATCCAGCGGGCGTTCGGCGTGGTGCTGATGCTGTTTGCTGTAGGGATGGTCTTCGGCATGGACCGCCGGATTCAGACGGCCCTGGTAGAGAACCTGCCCGCGTTGCAGCAGCTGACCTTTCTGGAGGAAACGCCCGCCGTACAGCGGCAGCTGGAGCGGACGCTGCCGTAAGCCACAAACATGAAAATGAAAAAGGGAGGCCCCGGCACATTCAATGCCGGGGCCTCTCTCCTGTTGCGGGTTACTTCTGGACGATGTAGGCACTCTCGATCACATCGGGGGTGCCGGGCATGCCGGGCTGGATGCGGGTGAGTTTATCCAGCACGTCCAGACCCTCGATGACCTTGCCGAACACGGTGTGCTTGCCGTCCAGGTGCGGGGTGGCGGTGAAGGTGATGAAGAACTGGCTGCCGTTGGTACGGGGACCGGCGTTGGCCATGCTCAGCACGCCCTTGCCGCTGTGGCGGTGCGAGGACCCAAACTCGTCCTCGAACTTGTAGCCGGGGCCGCCTGCGCCGGTGCCGGTGGGATCGCCGGTCTGGGCCATGAAGCCATCGATCACGCGGTGGAATTTGATGCCGTCGTAGTAGTGGTGGCGCAGCAGATACGCAAACGAGTTGACGGTCACCGGCGCGTCGTCAGGAAACAGTTCCACCACAATGCGGCCCTTGCTGGTTTCCAGCACGGCGCGGTACTGCTTGCCCGGCTCGATGCCGTCGCCCAGCTCGGGAGCGCTGGAGAACTTGGTCTGGCGCTCGGCGCTGAGTTCGGGGGCCTGGGTAAATCCATCGGCGGTGTAGGTGTCAGACATGGGGGGCATTGTAACGGCGCAGCCCAGGTGAAGCGAAAACAGTCCCCTCACTTGGCCTCATTCATGGGTCTCGTCCAGAAAGATCTCCTCAATGTGCCGCCCGAACAGCCGCGCCAGCTTGAAGGCCAGCGGCAGGCTGGGATCGTACTTGCCGGTTTCCAGCGCATTGACCGTCTGGCGCGACACGTCCAGCCGGTCGGCCAGCTGGGCCTGGGTCAGATCGTGCTCGGCCCGCAGCACCTTGATGCGGTTTTTCATTCCCCGCGCTCATCCCGGCGGCGCAGATAGAGGTTGGTCAGGCCCATGGCCAGCAGCCCGGCAACCAGGGAAAGGTAGCTGGCACTCAGGGAAAGGTAGAGAAGGTCTGGAGGAAGGTCAGGCAGTCCAGGGGTCTGGGTCCGGCCTGAAATCTTCATGGACTGGTACAACGCCCACCACAGCGTCCAGGCCAGCCCCGAGGACGTGACCACACCGCTGACCATCCAGCTTTTCAGGAAGCGCAACTTCCCCAGTTCATCCAGTACCTGGTACTGCCGCACCCAGATGCCCACGCCAAGCAGCATGGTGACGCTACTGACCACCCAGAACACCACGTCCGAAACCGGCCGGAGGGCGGCGTAAGAGAACAGGCCGGTCACCACCACGAACAGCGCGGCCGCGTACGCGAATTCCACCCAGCGAATTCGGGACCACTGCCGGTCACGTTTGGACTGTTTCATCGCGCTCACCTCTGCTCCAGCGCCCTGGCAGCGCTGCTCTGCTTCACGAAGATCACGCCGTCGAACGCCAGCGGCAGCGTCACGTTGGCCCCGGTGGCCTGTCCCACCGCGTACAGCGCCCCCACGCCCGCGATGCGAACCGGCTGCGCGAGCCAGCCCCTCAGCAAGGGGGTCTGCATGGCCTGCGCCACGTTCAGATAGGCGGCGGGGGCGTCCCCGGCAATCAGGGCGTCGAGGCTGTCGCGCGGTGCAGGCGCGGCGCTGAGGGTCATGGCACCGCCCGACTGCTGGGCAGGATCGGCGGACACGGCGCGCAGCTCGCCGCCGCCGAAGGAGAAGCCCACCGTGCGGTAGCCGCTGCCCAGTGCCCGCGCCAGATGCTGACCCAGATTGACGTACGGCTGTCCCTGGGCCGGAGTCCTGGAGACGTGGAAGTTGTGCGCCCACAGCATGGCCTTCTGCCCCGGAAAGAGGATGTTCAGCGCCGTGCGGGTGTTGCCGAACATGGCCGCGTCGCGGATCAGGTTGATGCGGGCGGCGTCGCTACCGGGCACGGCCAGCAGGGTAGCCCCCTGCCGCACCGTCTCGGCCAGCTGGATCAGCACTGCGCGGTCAGGGGTCTCCTTCGGCAGCGCAGCAAGCGTCTGCTGCAAGGTGGCGATCTGGTCGCGGATCACGGCCTGCTGCGCGGCGGACAGTTCACCCAGCGTGAACCATGTCTGGGCCGGGAGGGCCAGCAGCGGGGTCAATGCCGTCTTGATCCGGTCATCCTTGGGGACGAGCTGTTTGAGCAACGTCAGGCTGCCGGACGGGTCCTGCATGTCGATGCCCACCACGCGCAACTCCGGCTTCCCGCCGCGCGAGGCGTTGTACCCCCGCATCCAGGCCAGCAGGTCACGCATCTCCTGCGTTTTCCAGGTCCAGAAATCGAAGGCGCGGGTGGCGGGGTTCGGATCGCTTGGCCCCTCGCCGCGCACAAAGCGATCCACCTCGTGGCTGTCGTCGAAGTCCGCCTCGATGGCCAGCACCGTGAACCCATGGTTCTGAACCAGTTCGCGGAACAGCCGGGCCTTGAGCTGGAAATGTTCGGCGGTGCCGTGGCTGCCCTCGCCCGCGCCGATCAGGCGTGCGCCGCGCGTCAGTTCTTCCAGCCACGCAAAATCGCCGTCCTGCGCGTCGGCGGCCACCGAGCAGATGGGCTGGGCTACCTCCAGCAGCGCCGTGCGGCGTTCGGCCAGTTGCGCGTCCGTCAGCAGCGGCGGGGCCACCTGCCGGATCACCTGCCCGGCCACCCGCGTCTCGCTTTCCAGCACGCGCGAGGACGCGATCAGCCACTGGCCGTTGACCTTGCGCCACACGTCCCCGGACAGCGCCGTGACCTGGAGCGGCGTCCGCGTGCTGTTCATGACGCTCTCGGCGTCCATCACCTGACGGTTGACCACAGTGGCCTTGTCGCCGCTGAGCGTCACGTCCTGAAAGCTGATGTCCAGTCGGTTGACCTTCAGGGTCTCGGCATCCGAGGCCGCCAGCGCCGCCTCCAGCGGAATCGGCCGGTTGGTCACGTCCAGCAGCGCTGCGTCCGGCAGGTACAGGGCGCGCAGGGACGGAACGTTGCCGGTCAGGTACGCCTGCCGCAGGGCGTCGTACTGCGACTGGAGATCGGCGGGCAGCGTGGCAGGCTGGGCCACAGCGAGCTGGGCGGTCATGACCGCGAGGGCCACAGGGAACAACAGGGTGGGGGTGGTTCTGAACAAAGACATGGAAGTCCTCCTTGATGAAATGTCGTGCTTCCTTGACTAAGGGTAAGACACCCCATTCCTTAAGTCAAGTTTGTTTGACAAATCTCGGAGCTGCAGAACCCTGCGTTGCCGCCCGCCCGCGGCCTCAGATCACCCATTCGCCGCCGCGCATCAGCGGCTCGCGTTCGCCCGCTGCCGTGAGACCGTCGACATCGGTCCCCGGCGTGCCGATCATCCAGTCCACGTGAATAAGGCTGTCGTTGCCGCCCGCCGCGCGCAGGGTGGCCTGGTCCTCGCCGCCCGCGACGTTGGTGGGGTAACAGCGCCCCAGCGCGATGTGGGACGCGGCGTTCTCGTCGAACAGCGTGTTCAGGAACAGCGTGCCGGTCTGCGCCACGGGAGCAGAGGCAGGCACCAGCGCCACCTCGCCCAGACGGGCCGCGCCCTCGTCGGTGCCGATCAGGGCTTTGAGGGTGTCCTCGCCCCGCTCGGCACTGATCTCGACTGCCCGGCCGTTCTCGAAGCGCACGCGGATGCCCTCGATCAGCTGCCCACGGGCGCTGAGAGCCTTGGAAGCCACCGCCACGCCGTCCACCCGCTCCTTGTGCGGCGCGGTGAACACCTCGTCGGTGGGCAGGTTGGGCACGCCGGAGATGCCGTTTCTGGCGGCCTCTCCCCCACCCTGCCAGATGTGGTTGTCGGCCAGCCCCACGGTCAGGTCCGTGCCCAGTTCGCTGCGCAGGTGCAGGGCGTGGTACTGCTTTTCGGTCAGCAGCGTGGTCAGGCGCCCAAGTTGCGCCAGATGCGCGTCCCAGGCGGCCACCGGGTCCGGTGTATCGGCGCGGGTGACCTTGAAGATGTCGGCCCACAGCCGCGCAACAGCCTCGGCCTGGGGCAGGTCAGGGTACACGCGGGCGGCCCAGGCGGGGGTGGCCATCGCCGCCACCGTCCAGTTCACCTGAAAGCTGCCGATGGCCTCGCTGACCCTGCGCCCGGCCTCGGCCTGCAGCTTGCTGCGCCGCGCCACCCGCTGCGAGTCCACGCCCGCCAGCAGGGAGGGATCGCTGCCGACGATGCTGATGAAGGCGTACCCGTCCTCCACCATGTGCAGCGACTCCTCCGAGAGCCACGCCGGCAGGAAGTCCACCGCCGCCGCCGAGCCGGCCTCGTACAGCGCGAGGGCCAGATGCTGATCGTTGTAGTTCACGCGCACGTCCTCGGCCCCGGCCCGGTACGCCTCGCGCGCCACCAGCCGGGCCAGTTCGGCGGCCTCGACCGGCGCGTTGACCAGCACCCGGCCCCTCTGGGGCAGGTTCACCCCAGTGCGGACGAGCAGTTCGGCGTAGCGGGCAAGCTGGGTCTGGAAGGCTGCTTCGGTGGAAGACGTCATGGCGCCACTGTAATGCCCGGTGGCCCTACCAGCCCTCGATCTGCCGCCCCGCCTCGAAGGCCGCCGCGCCCGCTGCCACCGCCAGGTTCAGGCTGCGGCCCGCGCCAGGCTGCGGCAATTTCAGCGCGCTCAGGCCCTCCCGCAGCCACACCGGCAGCCCCCGCGATTCGGGGCCGAACAGCAGGTAGTCGCCGCGCCGGAAGCCCGCCCGCGTGTGCAGCGTGGTGGCATGGGTGGAAAAGGCGAAGACCCTGGCGCCGGGAGGCAGCGCCGCCTGGAAGGCGGTCCAGTTGACATGCTCGTGCAGGGTCACGCCTTCCAGATAATCCATCACCGCCCTCCGGAACTCGCGGTCGTGCAGATGGAAGCCAAAGGGACGGATCAGGTGCAGCGTGGCGCCCAGGACAGCGCAGGTGCGCGCCACGTTGCCCACGTTGCCGGCCTTCTCCGGCTCGAACAGCACCACGTGTAGCAGCGGCTCCCTCAATCTTTTACCCGTGTCAGCAGCGCGGTCACCCGCGTCTGGATGTGTGCCGGGGCCAACCCTTCAGAGGTCTTGAAACTGACGCCCACCTCGCTTTCTGGCAGACCCACCAGGGCCGCCACGTTGCGGGCGATCTCGGCGCGCATAGAGCCCAGCTTGGGTTTGTCCAGCGTGACCACCAGCGCGATGTTGGTGGGGGTGTAGCCCCGATCGCGCACCAGTTCCAGCACCCGGCCCAGAATGGCGCGCGAATCCAGTCCGGCCCACAGGGGATCGGTGTCGGGGAAGTAGTCGCCGATGTCACCCATCGCCACCCCTGAGAGCAGCGCGTCGGCCAGCGCGTGCAGGATGGCGTCCCCGTCGCTGTGGGCCACGGTGCCCATGGCAGCGGAGGGCACCGGCACCCCCCCCAGAATCAGGGCGTGTCCCGCCGCCAGCCGGTGGGCGTCCTCGCCGTAACCGACGCGAATCACCGGTCCCGTCGGGTCAGATGAAAAAACCATGCAGAAAAGATAGGCGGACATGGCATTAGAACGCCATCGATCCGGCTGCCCTCAGACTCCTGACGGAGCCCAAACTGGAGCTGAAGCCTTGAACCCACCTGGACCCTTTGGGGGAACACGGTGTGCAGCGGCGGGTATAGCGGCTTATCAGGGTCAGCGAACTGAAAAGGCTCCCCCCTCCCACGCCTTAAGAAAGCATAAAGAAGGAAATGAGTGCAGACCCGCCCAGGAGAGACGCCCATCGACTTTCTGGGGGCACACGAGCGGTGCGTTTAGCGCCAAATGCTCGTTTCGCCTGGAAAGTGGAGACCTCCGTTCATCAAGGCGGCGCCTACAGGGTTTGAAGGCGACAGTCCTGGAAGACAGCTGGCCCCCGCGCCGGACGTATGGGGGCCACCGGACCAGTGCGCCTCCTGCCAACCGCACGAAACCCCCACCGTCAGGGCAGGGGTTTTGTGTGTGCTGGGCGTGGTGCACTCGACTGGATTCGAACCAGTGGCCTGCCCCTTAGGAGAAGGCAAGTCGACTTCAGTTGCCCAGATGAATTGTAGAGGCATGGTAATCTTTTTCGTCGTTCCAGCGCAGGGATTTTCATTCTAACCAGACTGACTACTTGTGCTTCTGGTGTCTTGGCTGCATGGACGTGACAAATAATTATGGACGGGTTTGTCACGGTGCCGTCATGGCTGCGGGCCAGACCACCGTCTTGGTCCGGCGCCGAATCCCCCTCACGGGATGACCTGCGGGGCGGCGATACAAGCGTGACACATGGCCAGAATGTCCCTGCATTTTTACCTTCGTGCCAACAGCAGGGATCGCATAACGATCGCCCCCACCGGAACCGCTGCGCTCCTATCTGGCCCTCCCGCATGGCCACAACCACACTCGGCTCTGCCTGTCAACCCAACGCCGCCGGATGCTGATGCACAACCCTGCGGGAGTAGGTGGTGGACTTTTCGGTTGTTCTTTAAGCTGCGGTCACCTTCGGAGCCGATCTGCTCCCGAAGTGCCGTGAAGAGACCAGAACAAGCCTCACAGACGGAAGATCCGTCCACAGCACGCCACGCCTCAAGCAGTTGAGCGTGCTTGCCCGCCCCCAGACCATCGTCACCCCCACGTTGCTGCTAAGCAGAACGGGCCTCAGCCTGTCCTGACAGCGCGACGGGTCCCTATGGCCTTTTTCCGGCCCACAGGAGAACTGCATGTTGAACCCGCCCGCCCCGAACACCATCCCCCCGCTCCCGACCTATTACACGGTCGACGAGGCCGCAGAACACCTCAAGGTCCACAAGACCATGTTGTACCGCGAGATCCGCGCCGGCCGCCTGATCGCCTTGCAGATCGGCACCAAGATCTTGCGCATTGCGCACCAAGACCTGATGGCCTACATCGGAGCCCAGACCCTGACGGGCCCCTCGGAGCAGTCCTATGACGCTGCGTTCTAAGCTGCTGACCCTTGCCCTGGCGATGGCGAACAACGGGGCCAGCCTCATTCCGGTGGGCATCGATAAGAAGCCCATTGACGGCCTGAAGTGGAAAAAATTCCAGGAGACCCCCGCCTCGCCTGAACAGCTCTCCCATTGGGCTGAAAATCCCCGCACGACCGGATTCGCCATCGTGACTGGCCGCGTGAGCCAGGGCGCCGAGGGGCTGGACATCGACCAACCCGGTTTCCTTGAAGCGCTGATGGCGGCTGAACCGAAGCTGGTGGCCAAGCTCGCCCATCAGCGCACCGGCGGGGGCGGAGACCATCTTCTCTACCGCCGCGAAATCCCGGCCGGCAACCTCAAGCTGGCCTGGGCACCTGACCCGACGCACGAAGAAGGCCGCGCCATCGCCATCGAGACGCGCGGCGAGGGTGGGTACCTGGTGATTGCCCACAGCCTGCACAGCAGTGGCCGCCACTATGAACTTCTGACGGGCAGCTGGACTGATCTCCCGCTGCTCAGCGACGATGAGGTCAAGCGGCTTCACCAGGCAGCCCGCCGCCTGTGCCTGGCCCCCCTCACCCGGAACCAGGTTCAGCGCTTCAACCAGACCAAGGCGCGCCGCCAAGGCGACGATGCCAGCGTCATCGACGCGTATCTCGAACGAACTCCCCTCAAAGCCGCGCTGGAAGCCGCCGGCTACATGCCCACAAGCTACGGGCGGTATACCCGGCCTGGTGGAGCCTCGGGGAGCGTGGTGCTTCTGGACGGCCCTGACGGTCGCGAGCTGAGCTTTCACCACAGCAGCAACGACCCCCTCGCGGATGGCCGGCCGCACGACGCATTCGACGTGTTCGCCACGTACTCACATGGCGGTGATGTACGTGCCGCCGTCCGCGCGGCTGCCGCACAACTGGGCCTGACGGAACCCAGCGTTGAGGGCCCAGCCTCTTCTGCCCAGGAACACGGTCACATCCCCCAGGTGTACGCGAAATTGGACGGGTATTACATCGACCGCCCCCGCCGTGAACGCGGTCAGGTGGTCGGCCACACCCCGGAGCGAGTGACCAATTTCATCTGGGAACCGCAGCAGTGGCTCGTGCGGTCCGATGGCACCCGCGATGAACGGGGCACCTTGACCGTTGACGGCTCGGGGAAGCACACAGTGCAGATCAGCTCGCAGGTCTGGAGCAACCGCAAGGATTTAATGCTCGCGATCGGTGGCTACCAGGCACTGTGCTTCACGACCAACAACACGGACCTCGCGCGCATCGCGCAGGCCAACCTGGTGAAGTATCACGACCTCCCCACGGCGCGGGGCGTGCGCAGTTACGGGCTCCATCAGGAAGGTGACGAATGGCTGGAGCTGTACGAGAACGGCGCGGTCAGCCGCCACGATCCCGCCCGGCTGTTCTACTCAGGCACCCCGGTCGATCCTGGCAGCCGATCCTTCCGGGCGCCTGAGGCAGGCACGCCAGATCAGGTGTCACAGGCGCGCCAGGCCATCAAGCAGCTGCTGCACCTCGTAACGCCAGCGACCGCTCTCGCCCTGCTGGGCTACGGCGTGGCGGCCGCATTTGCCCCGCGCATCACTCCCCATCTCGGTCACCGCCTGCCGTTCGTCTTCCTGGCCGGTGAGCGCGAATCCGGCAAGACCAGTGCGGCGCAGATCGTGCTGGAATTGGTCAACGGCAACAGCACCCGCATCACGAAGGCCACCGGAATGAGCCTCTACCAGTACGACGTGGCCCACAGCGGCGCCAACAACCTGCTGACCATCCTCGACGAGTACCGCCCCGGAGAGATTGACGACGGGCAGCTGCGCCGGCACCACGACCTTGGCGTGAAATGGCGCGGCTCGGGGGTCGCCAGCAAAGACCACGCCTACGAACTCAACGCCCCCACCATCATCGCCGGTGAGGGCTTTACCGACGACGCCGCCACCAAATCCCGCGGCGTGCTGTACTTCACCCGCAAGGACGACCGCGGCAGCCTGGACACCTACGCGGAGGTCTCGAGACTCCCGCTGTGGGCCTACGCCCATCACCTGCACACCCTGGCACGCACCACTGGCGAAGAGGAACACCTCGCCCGGCTGGAGTCGGCAACGCGCCTGACGCAGGCGGCAACCCGCACGGTGGCCAACCCACGCCTCCAGTACGCCCTGACCTTCCTGGCCTACGGCCTGTTGGTGCTGCAGCAGGACGTGAGCCCTGACGCCTTCAGCCATGACCAGATCACGCAATGCCTGCGGGAAGGCGCCAGCAACATGCTGGCCGGCGGCACCGAGGGCGTCACCAACCTGGAGCAGTTCCTCGAACAGCTGGCCTTCGCCCTCAGCCGGGTGAATGACCGGCAGATGTACGTCGTCCCCGCGATGACCCCGGAACACCTGATCCTGCGGCCCAGACCGTGTCTGGATCTCGTTCAGCAGCAGTTCCGCGAGCGCGCGGCGATCGCCAACGTCGCGCTGCTGCGGCAGTACGCGGAGCGGGCACCATTCTTCGAAGCCGGCGACACCCACAGGCAGGTGGGCGGCCTCAAGAATGTGCGCGGGTATCGGCTCGTGCTCGGCGCCATCCCCGAGCGCTGCGAGGCCGATCTCCTGCGCGAGTTCGACGCCCAGCTGCGGCACACTTACACGCCGTAAGTTACGGGCATCACGGTCCGGTCACGCGTTCGTCGTGACCGGATTCTTCCTGTCCCAGTCAGGACTTGTTCCCGCTTTTCCACTCCAGTCACGCTTTTTTTTCTAAAGGGTCAGAAAGGAACTCAAAGATAAAGATGCCCAGGAGGGCCCACCCTCCGCTTGGCCCTCTTCTCCTCACCACAGTACACCCTCGCCCAAAACAGCGTGACCGCGTTACCGCCAGTCCAGTACGCTACGCAGTGCTGCAGACGCGTGTCCCCCGTCACGCTTCGGGGCAGCGGGTGTTCGCAGGAAGGGACGTTCTGCCGCCTGCGCAGGGCTACGGCCTCAGGTGTAGAAGCCGGATAACCACCCTGCCTGCTGCCAGGCCTTCAGCGCTGCCCCGTCTACCCCGCCCCACGACAACGCCAGGGCCAGCACCTGTTCGCGGACCATCCCCCACTGACCTCCAGACAACCACGCGTTCACACGACGATTCGGCAGCTGGTCGCAGGTCACCGCATCTCCCCACCGGCCGCCGCCTGCGGCACACTGTCCAACCACCCGTCGAACAGGACCAGCCGCGGGCGTCGCGGTGAACGGGCATCTCTGGATGTGCACGTCAAGGGCGCCGGGGCGCACCCACGCCTCGGCCAACCGGTCGCCCCCTGATGGCTGGACTTGACCGAGACCATGCTTCCCAGGCGCTCGGCCCCTTTTCCAACCAGCTGGACGACGTGCTGGGCCGGGTTGTCCCCGGCGTGCCAGGTCCTCGTCCAGGGTGCCGCCCAGGACCACGTTGAGCCGCGAAGCCGCGCGGCGCAGTCCCAGAAATGGAATCCGGCGCTGCAGTGCCAATCGCATCAGAACCGCCTCCGCGTGATCGCGCGCCACATAGACACCCCCCGGACCAGCGGTTCGGCTTGCCGTGCAGGGACGGCTGCAGGTCCGGTTCCTCACCCGCAAGCAGGCGTTGGCGCCTTCCAGGTCATCGGGGGTCCCCACGTGGATCACAGGGCCGTGGGACGCAGGCCGAACCGTTGGTGGAAGCCAGGCAGACGGCGCCTATCCAGGGAGCCGGTCCGGATCCGTGTGGATCTGGGTATGGTCCTGGCAGCCCTGCCAGGTTCAGGCCGTGGCTCCAGGCCAGCCGACCACGTAATCGCGCAGTTCGCGGCCCATCAACAGCAGGCTGAACGCGAACACCTCGCTGGAGGGAAGGCGCTCGCCGGTGTGGTACCGGGTCAGCGCCGCAGCACTGACGTGCAGCTGGCGGGCGAGTTGTGCGTTGTTCAGATCCTGCTGGCGCTGGTACCGGCGCAGGTCAGTCCGGAAGCGGTCCCAGTCGATGCGGCCTGCAATATAGCGTGCCATCTCAAGCCCTCCACGCCGTCACGGGCTCAGCCCGCCAGGTCAGTCGGTAGACCGTCACAATCACGCCGCTCTGGACCACAAAGTTGAGTGGTCCGCTGCTGTAAAGCCGGGCGCGGCCAGGCAGAACCCGGCGGAAGCGGGCCTTGCGCACAATCCGGCGCAGGCGGGTAGCCGCAACCGTATCGGTGATGTTGCCCTCAAAACGTTCGATATAGCGACGGACGGCGTGTTCACTGGGCTGGAACATGATGACCTCCTGGGCGGCTCTCTGGTATCTGAGGTCAGCCTATATGCATTTGCATCAGTTGTCAAATGCATTGACAAATGGTTAGATTTCTTGACGCATTAGAGCCTGCATGACACCATGTGGTCATGAGCCAACGAACATTGACGCTGGGCGATCTTGGAGAACTGAAGCAGGGACCAACCCTGAGCCGCTTCCTCGAACCTGCCGGCAGCGAGTACCGCATTCTCCAGATCAGCAACCTGAGGGATCTCACCGTCCAGCCCCACGAAGACGACCGAAAAGAATTCCTCGACGGGCCGCGGGCCGCTGAGCATGCGGTCCAGGCCGGGCAGATTCTTATCTCCCTGCGCGGTTCAGCCCTGAAGGCTGCCGTGGTCGAGCAGGACCTGCCCGATACGGTCGTCAGCAACAGCCTGACCACGCTCGTTCCCAGGCCCGACCTGGCCGATCCGTATTTCCTCGCCGCCTTGCTGAACTCCGCCCACATGCAGCAGCGGGTGACCCCCCTGTTCACGGGCATCACCGTTCAGGGCATTCCCCTGGCCAAATTTCGCAAGCTGGCCATCCACCTGCCGGTCCTGTCCGAACAGCAGAAGCTGGCCCGTGTCCTCCGTGCGCTCGCCGAATACCGCCGAGCCGTCCAGGGCGTGCTGACACTGCGCGAGGAAGAGATTGAAGCCCACCTGCAACCGTTCGTCGTCCAGGAGAACGTCTGATATGAATAAGCCAACCACTGTCAATTTTTTCAGAGCCATCGAAGAGTTTCGCAACGAGGCGCGGACCATGGACGCTGTCCCCCTCGTCAGTGCCCTGATACTGCTGCACGCCGTGGACCGCTTTCCTGAGCATTTTGCCGCCCTCGGCCTGAGCTTGCCGCAGAGCGCGTCCCATGAACTCCAGCAAAGTCTGCAACTCGCTCCCGGGCGGGTGGAAAAGTTGCTGCACGAGGTGCTGATGGACCGCGTGGACAGCCGTGTCGAGGTCGACACGGGGCTGGGGCTGAAGGACGTGGTGGTCGCTCGGGCCTCACGGGCCGTTGCCCAGGAGATCTGGCAGGCCACCTCCGGCCTGGCCGCAGAGGCTGGAATCAAGGTCCTGGGAACGGCCTTCTCGCAGATGCTCGACTACATCGTGCGGCAGTTCCCTAAATCCAGCGGCTTCATGCAGACGCCCGAGACGGTCGCGCAGCTGATGGCCGAACTCGTTGACGCTGGCCCAGGAATGAGCGTGCTGGACGTCACATCCGGCTTTTCCCGGACTCTGGTGGAGGTAGCACGCCTGCAACGCCGGCGCGGCGAGGACCCGAACAGCCTGAGGTACGTTGGCCAGGAACGTGACCCTCTGGCGGCCCTGCTGGGGGCCGTCCAGCTGGTGCTAAATGGCGTGACGCAATTCACCCTGCACGTCGACGATGTCCTCACTGATCCCAGGACGGGCCAGGGTGAATTTGACCGCGTGATCGCCGACCCACCACTGGGCCTTACCCTGCCCCATCTCGTCGGCCGCCTGGAAGGCGACCCCCGCTTCGTGTTTGGCAAGAAGGGGCTGCCCAGGGCCGCCGATTGGCTGTTCTTGCAGCACGGGCTCACCGCCCTCAAGCCTGGAGGGCGCGCCGTCTTCATCACGGCCCACGGCCCCATGTTCCGCGGCGGGATGGAAGCGTCGGTTCGGCAGGACCTGCTGGCCGCCGGCTGGCTGCACACCGTCATGGCGCTGCCCAGCAGCCTGTATCCGAACACGGGGATTCCGATGGTCCTCACCGTGTTCGACCGGCCGGCGCCCGGTCAGACCGGCTTCCCAGATGTGCTGATGATCGACGCGAGCCCGATGGGCACGCGCCAGGGCCGGTCCCAGATCCTGGACGAGGCTACCCGCTCGCACCTGCTGACCCTCGTGCGTCAGCGCTCGGAGGACCCTGAGCGCTCGGCGCTGGTTCCCCACGCCCGAATTCACGACAACGATGACGCCTGGCAGCCCAACCAGTACCTCAGCCAAGACAGTGAAGACAGCGCCCGGAGCCTGGTCCAGATCCGAGCAGAGCTGAGCGGGCAGCTGGTGACGCTGCGCAGCGCCGAGCAGCAACTGGAAGATGCGCTCAGCGCCCTGACACCTCCCCAGCGGTAATCCACCGACGGCCCGGGAACGCATCTGGGTCTTCGGCAGCCTGCCGCCTCCGCTACCCTGAGTCCATCCGGGCGGCCCCCACACTCAAGCCAGGGCCAGAATTTCTGGCCCACCTGGACCTCTAAAAGGAACACCATGGAACAACCACAACTCAGCTGGATCATAAATTTTATCTGGGGCATCGCCGACGACGTCCTGCGCGACGTATATGTCCGTGGCAAGTACCGTGATGTCATTCTGCCCATGATGGTGCTGCGCCGCCTGGATGCTGTGCTGGAGCCCACCAAGCAGGATGTCCTGGATATGAAAAAGTCCCAGGACGAGTCGGGCATCGTCCACCAGGATGAGATGCTGCGCGAGGCAGCGGGGCAGGCCTTTTACAACACCTCGCCTTTCACGCTGCGCGACCTGCGCAACCGCGCCAGCCAGCAGAAGCTCAAGGCCGACTTTGAGGCTTACCTGGACGGGTTCTCGCCCAACGTGCAGCAGATCCTGGACAACTTCGAGTTCCGCAACCAGTTGCCGAGGTTGATCAAGGCCGACGCCCTGGGCACCTTGATCGAAAAGTTGCTGGACCCGGCCATAAATCTCAGCCCCTCCCCTGTGCTTAATGGAGACGGCACCGTGAAGGTGCCGGGCTTGGACAACCACGCGATGGGTACCGTGTTCGAGGAGCTGGTGCGCCGCTTCAACGAGGCGAACAACGAGGAGGCCGGCGAACACTGGACGCCGCGTGACGCCGTGCGCCTGATGGCCCGGCTGATCTTCGATCCCATCGCCGACGCCGTTCAAGACGGCACCTACCTGCTTTACGACGGTGCGTTCGGCACAGGCGGCATGCTGACCGTGGCGGATGAAACCCTGCGGGGCCTGGCCGAGGCGCAAGGCAAGCAGGTCGTCACCCATCTGTACGGCCAGGAGATCAACGCCGAGACCTACGCCATCGCCAAGGCCGACCTGCTGCTTAAGGGCGAAGGGGAAGAGGCCGACAACATCGTCGGGGGGCCCGAGCATTCCACGCTGGCCAACGACGCTTTTCCCAGCCACGAATTCGACTTCATGCTCAGCAATCCGCCCTACGGCAAAAGCTGGAAGAGCGACCTGGAACGCATGGGCGGCAAGGACGGCATGCAGGACCCGCGCTTCATCATCGATTACGCCGGCGAGAGCGACTACTCGCTGATCACGCGCAGCAGTGACGGCCAGATGCTGTTCATGGCGAACCTGCTGAGCAAGATGAAGCAGGGCACGCCCCTGGGCAGCCGCATCGCGACCGTTCACAATGGATCGAGCCTGTTCACCGGCGACGCCGGGCAGGGCGAGAGCAACATCCGGCGCTGGATCATCGAGAACGACTGGCTTGAGGCCATCGTCGCGCTGCCGCTGAACATGTTCTACAACACCGGCATCGCCACCTACGTCTGGGTACTGACCAACCGCAAGCCCGCGCACCGCCGCGGCAAGGTGCAGCTGATCGACGCCACCGGCTGGAATAAGCCGCTGCGCAAGAACATGGGCATGAAGAACTGCGAGCTGGCCGAAGGGGACATCGACCGCATCCTGGCCGCCTTCCTGACCCTGGAGGAGAGCGAGCAGTCCAGGGTCTTCCCCAACGAGGCCTTCGGCTATCACAAGATCACGGTGGAGCGCCCCCTGCGCCTGCGGGTGGACCTGAGCGAGGGACGGCGCCGGCAGTTCCAGACCGTCTGCACCGAAGCCGAAGAGCTGGGTGTGGTCAAGCTGATCACCCTGGCCGCCGAGAAGCTCGGAGCCGGGCCACACACCAACTACAACACGTTCAGCCAGCAGCTGAGGCTTCTGGCCGATCAACAGGGCTTTAAGCTGACCGCCAAGCGGCTCAAGCTGATTCAGGGCAGTTTGGCCGAACGCGACGAGGACGCCGATCCAGTAGTCAGGAAGATCCACAAGGCCGGCAAGGTTCAGGAAGACGCGCTGCACGGGTTGTACGCCTCAAGCTACGGCGTCTTTGAGTACGAGCCGGACCCGGAGCTGCGCGACACCGAGCAGATCCCGCTGCTGGAAGACGGCGGCGTGGCCGCGTTCATTGAGCGAGAGGTCTGGCCGCACGCCGCCGACGCCTGGGTGGACGCGGACAGCCTGAAGACCGGCTACGAGATCAGCTTCACCCGCCACTTCTACAAGCCCCAACCGCTGCGGACCCTCGAGGAGATCACCGCCGACATCCGCGCCCTGGAGGCCGAGACTGATGGACTGCTGGCCGAGATTATTGGAAACGGAAGGTGACTGCGGACTACGGCTTGCCGGCGCTCCGCGCCATCTCAGACTTCCTGCCCACCTTTAGCGCGGCGGATTTCCGCTTCGCTCACAACGACTCGCCGTTACGCCAGACCGGAGAGAAAAGCTTCGAGATAGTGGGCTATCGATACGATCCACAAGTCCATGCATTCTGGAGAGCAGCTGAGCAGCACGGCTGGCTGTACACATTCGACTGGGGGACATGGGGCAGGACGCCGGAAGCCAGTCAGCTGAGGTTCGATACGGCTGTTCTTGCTCAGGCCAGCGCCCTACAGCTTTCACGGCTGCTTTCCATGTTCGCCCGAATGGAACGTTTCGGCGACGGCGCATGGCTGAGCCTGTGGGACAGCGGCCTTCTTCTTCGCATTCTCACCCGGGCCCACGCCCTTGCCAATGAACTTGAAGGAGCGTCCACCTGATGCCCCCACAACGCTATTCCGTCACCCCACAGCCCATTGAGACCCTGCTGACCTGGATCAAGTCCGGTGAGATCGCCATTCCCGAGATTCAGCGCCCGTTCGTGTGGGACGCCACCAAAGTCAGGAACCTGCTCGACTCGCTGTACAGGGGCTACCCGGTGGGCTACCTGATTGCCTGGAAGAACCCGGACGTGAAGCTCAAGAACGGCAGGACCTCCGAAGGCAAGCGCATCCTGATCGACGGGCAGCAGCGGGTCACGGCGCTGATGGCCTCCTTGCTGGGCCAGTCGGTGCTGACCAAGGATTATCAGAGCGTCAAGCTGCGGATCGCCTTTCACCCGCTGGAAGAGAAGTTCGAGGTCACCAACCCTGCCATCCAGAAAGATCCCGCGTGGTTGCACGACATCTCCAACATCTTCGCGCCAGATGCCGACCTTTTCGAAATTGCCCAGGCCTACCTTGGCGTTAACCCTGGACAGACCACGAAACTGGTCTTTGCGCGCTTGCAGCAACTCTTGAAGCTCGTCAACAACCAGGTGGGCATCATTGAACTCGCCAGTGATCTGGACATCGAGACCGTGACCGAGATCTTCATCCGCGTGAACTCCGAGGGCGTGGCGCTGTCGCAGGCGGACTTCGTGATGTCCAAGATCGCCGCGAACGAGACCTATGGCGGCAACACCCTGCGCAAGGCCATCGACTACTTCTGCCACCTGGCCGAACACCCCGGCTTCCTCAGCACCGTCGAGAAAGACACGGCCTTCACCAGCTCCGACTTCTATCCCAAGATGAAGTGGCTGAGCAACGTTGTGGACGACATCTATGGCCCCAGCTACACCGACATGCTGCGGGTGGCCTTCACCAGCCAGTTCGGGCGGGGCCGCCTGCAGGACCTGGTGGCGCTGCTGTCGGGGCGCAACTTCGAGACCAAGCAGCACGAGGACGCCATCGCTGAGGCGTCGTTCGCCAGCCTGAGCCACGGCATCCACCAGTTCATCAACGAGACGCACTTCAAGCGCTTCACCATGATCATCCGCTCGGCGGGCTTCATCAGCTCCCGCCTGATCAGCAGCCAGAACGCCCTGAACGCCGCGTACGTCGTTTATATACATGGCCGGGCCAAGGGCACTCCGCCTGAGCAGCTCGAAAGCCTGGTACGGCGCTGGTACGCGCTGTCGATCCTGACCGGGCGCTACTCGGGCAGCTCCGAGTCGGCTTTTGACCGCGACATCCGGCAGATCAACGAACGTGGCCTCGCCACGCACATCGGCGAAGTCATCAGCGCCACCCTCACCGACAGCTTCTGGACGGAGTTGCTGCCCCAGCAGATGGACACCTCTAGCGGCAATAGTCCCTTCTTCCTGGCGTACCAGGCCGCGCAGGTCAAGGCCAATGACCGGGGCTTTCTGTCTCAGGATCTCACCGTGCAAGACCTGCTTCTGCACAAGGTTGACGTTCACCATACGTATCCCGCCGACTTCCTCAAAAATCAGGGCCTGAACAAAGGTAAGTACAACCAAATCGCGAACTTTGTGCTGGCGCAGAGCGAGATCAACATCGCTATCGGCAATACTGACCCACAAATCTACTTCGAGAGATTAAAGAAGCAGGTGACTGGCGGCACCCCTGAAAAGACATACGGCGGCATCACCGACGAGGCCGAGCTGCGGGCCAACCTGCGCGTCCACTGCATTCCGGAGACCATGCTGGATGACCCGTCTATGCCGTATCAGACCTTCCTGCAGCAGCGCCGCAAGCTGATGGCCCTGAAGCTCCAGGCGTGGTTCGGGAGGCTGTGACATGATCCACGCCCTAACCCCCTATCCTGCCATGAAAGACAGCGGCGTTCCCTGGCTGGGGCAAGTGCCAGAGCACTGGGACGTGGTGCCTGCGCTCGCTGCCTACAAGTCAAGAGGGATCAAGAACACCGGCATGGTGGAGAAGACGGTGCTGTCGCTGAGCTACGGGCGCATCGTGATTAAGCCGGAAGAGAAACTGCGCGGCCTCGTTCCTGAATCTTTCGAGACGTACCAGATCGTAGAACCGGGGAACATTATCGTCCGAACCACTGATCTCCAGAACGACAAGAACAGTCTTCGCATCGGCCATGCGAAAGACCGTGGCATCATCACTTCGGCCTACTTGTGTCTTGAGACCACTGACCGCGTACTCAACGAGTTCGGTTATCAGTATCTCAACGCCTATGATCTGCTGAAGATCATCTACGGCTATGGCTCTGGTCTGCGACAGAATCTGGATTTCAAGGACATTCGGCGCATGCCCGTACTTGTCCCGTCACATGACGAGCAGGCCGCCATCGTCCGTTATCTGGACTACGCAGACCGCCGCATTCGCCGCACCATCGCCGCCAAGCAGAAGCTGATCAAGCTGCTGCAAGAGCAGAAGCAGGTCATCATCCACCAAGCGGTGACGCGGGGGCTTGATCCGGATGTAAAGCTGAAGCCGAGTGGCGTGGAGTGGCTGGGCAATGTGCCGGAAGGATGGAAGGTCAAGCGGTTAAAGGCCGAGATGTACAACTTAAACCCTGTGCGCGTTCCGTTGAGTTCGACTGAGCGCGGACGTATGACGACCCGTGAGTACGATTATTACGGCGCATCTGGCATCATTGATAAAGTTGATGACTACCTATTCGATGATGACCTTCTCCTCATTGCCGAAGATGGGGCCAACTTAGTTCTCCGCAATCTTCCACTGGCCGTGATTGCGCGCGGGAAGTTCTGGGTCAATAATCATGCCCATATTCTTAAGCCGATAGAAGGCAAATTGGAGTATTTTGCTGCCGTCCTAGAACAGATCAATTATCTGCCCTGGATAACTGGATCTGCACAACCAAAATTGACGCGAGATAGACTAATGGCCGTAAAAATTCCAGTGCCACCTGTAGACGAGCAAGAAGCCATTACTGAGGCCATATCCAATACAACCTTGCCATTATCAAGTGCGATCCAACGTACCCAGCAAGAAATCTCCCTCCTGCGCGAGTACCGCACCCGCCTCATCGCCGATCTGGTCACGGGCAAGCTGGACGTGCGGGGCGTGGCGGCGCAGTTGCCGGAGCTGGATGCCGCTCTGCCGGAAGAAGAACTTGATGTGGAGATCGATACCGACTTGGAAGGTGACGAGCCTGAGACGGAAGCTGCCGAGGCACTGGCATGACCAGTTACCGCTCACTCGATTATGTGGTGGGCTAAGTCTGCCACCCATCCAGCGAGACCGGGTGGGCGGAGTTCAAGCACACCAGGCCCGAGCCGGAAGAGATCGCGCAGGTTGCTTGATGACTTGGGCACGGCGCGCTGACCTGGCACTGACCACCAACCTGGCAACGCCCGCCCACACGAGGTTGTGCCCGTCCTACGTCGCTTGATGGTTGCTTGATGGCCAGCCCCGAGATTGGAGACACCATGACGACAGACACCACAGAAAAAGGCCTGGAGAACATCATCGTCGCCTCTCTCACCGGGAATGGCTGGCTGCCCGGCCGCCCGCAGGACTACGAACGTGAGTACGCCGTGGACCTCGCGCAGTTCACCGCCTTTCTGGAGGCCACGCAGCCTGCACTGGTGGACGCCTTCGACCTGAAGAACGCCTCGCCCACCCGCCTCAAGTTCCTGTCACGCCTGCAGGGCGAGATCACCAGACGCGGTGTGGTGGACGTGTTGCGCAAGGGCGTGCACCACGGTGCCCACCACCTGGACCTCTTTTACGGCACGCCCACGCCTGGCAATGTGAAGGCGGCCGCCCTGAACACCCAGAACCGCTTCAGCGTGACCCGGCAACTGCGCTACAGCCGCGACGAGACCGCGCTGGCGCTGGACCTGGGGCTGTTCATCAACGGGCTGCCGGTGGCCACGGCGGAACTCAAGAACAGCCTGACCCGGCAGACGGTGGCCGACGCCGTGGAGCAGTACCGGCGGGACCGTGACCCGCGGGAGCCGCTGTTCATCATGGGACGCTGCGTGGCCCACTTCGCCGTGGACGACGCCGAAGTCCGCTTCTGCACCGGGCTGCAGGGCAAGGCGTCGTGGTTCCTGCCGTTCAACCAGGGCTGGAACGACGGGGCCGGCAACCCGCCCAACCCGCACGGCCTGAGGACCGCGTACTTCTGGGAAGAGGTGCTGCGCCCGGCCAGCCTGACCAACATCCTGGAGAACTACGCCCAGATCATCGCCCCGGAACACCCGAAGACCAGGAAGAAAAAGCGTCAGCAGATCTTTCCCCGTTATCAGCAGCTGGACGTGGTGCGGAGGCTGCTGGCCCATGCGGGGGAGCACGGTGTCGGGCAGCGCTACCTGATTCAACATTCGGCGGGCAGCGGAAAATCGAATTCGATTGCGTGGCTCGCCTACCAGCTGGTCGGGCTGGAGCGCGGGGGCCAGCCGGTCTTCGATTCGGTGGTGGTGGTGACCGACCGCCGCATCCTCGACAAGCAGATCCGGGACACCATCGGCCACTTTGCCCAGGTCGGCGCCACCGTCGGGCACGCGGAACATTCCGGCGACCTGCGGACGTTCCTGCAGGGCGGCAAGAAGATCATCATCACCACCGTCCAGAAATTCCCCTTCATCCTGGACGAGATTGGACTCGAGGCCGGCCGGCGCTTCGCCATTGTGATCGACGAGGCGCACTCCAGCCAGAGCGGGCGCAGCGCCGCGGCCATGAACCAGGCCATGGCGGGAGACGACGGCGAGGAACACGATCCCGAGGATCTGATCAACGACACGCTGGAACGGCGCATACAGACCCGCAAGATGCTGACCAACGCCTCGTATTTCGCGTTCACGGCCACGCCGAAGAACAAGACGCTGGAGACCTTCGGCGTGCCGTTTCACGAGGACGGCAAGGTCAAGCACCGGCCATTCCACGTCTACTCGATGAAGCAGGCCATCCAGGAGGGCTTTATCCAGGACGTCCTGCAGAATTTCACGCCGGTGGAAAGCTACTACCGTCTGATGAAGACGGTGGAAGCGGATCCCGAATTCGACACGAAAAAGGCACAGAAGAAGCTGCGCCGGTATGTGGAGGGCCACGAACACGCCATCCGGATCAAGGCGGAAATCATGGTGGATCATTTCCACGAGCAGGTGATCGCCCTGCGCAAACTGGGCGGCGAGGCGCGCGCCATGGTCGTCACCGGCAGCATCCAGCAGGCCATCGACTATTTTCATGCCATCCAGACCTACCTGGCAGAACGCAAAAGTTCTTACCGGGCCATCGTCGCCTTCTCCGGGGAACCGGAATACAAGGGCGTCAAGGTCACGGAAGCGGGTCTCAACGGCTTTCCCTCCAACGACATCGCCGAGAAGATTCAGGAAGACCCCTACCGCTTCCTGGTCTGCGCCGACAAGTTCCAGACCGGCTACGACGAGCCGCTGCTGCACACCATGTACGTGGACAAGCCGCTGTCGGGCATCAAGGCGGTGCAGACCCTCTCCCGCCTGAACCGGGCCCACCCGAAAAAGCACGACGTGTTCGTGCTGGACTTTCAGAACAGCACGGACGGCATCCGCAAGTCCTTTGAGGACTACTACCGCACCACGGTGCTGAGCGACGAGACCGACCCCAACAAGTTGCACGACCTGAAGGCCGATCTCGATGGCCACCAGGTCTACGCCCAGGCCGATGTCGACACCCTGGTGGAGCTGTACCTGAACGGCGCCGCGCGCGACCGGCTCGATCCCATCCTCGACGCGTGCACCGCCTCCTACAACGATCTCGATGAAGACGGGCAGGTGGACTTCAAGGGCAAGGCGAAGGCCTTTGTGCGCACCTACAGCTTCCTGGCGGCCCTGCTGCCCTACACCACGCCGGGCTGGGAGAAGCTGTCCATTTTTCTGAACTTCCTGATTCCCAAGTTGCCCGCGCCGAAGGAAGAGGACCTGGCACGCGGCATTCTCGAGACCATCGACATGGACAGCTACCGCGTGGAAAGGAAGGCGGCCGTGCAGGTCCAGCTGAAAGACGCGGACGCGGAGCTTGGTCCTGTACCGGTTGAGGGGGGCGGCCACCTGAGCGAACCGGAACTGGACCGGCTTTCGAACATCGTCAAGGCCTTTAATGACCAGTTCGGGAACATTCCCTGGACCGATGCCGACCGCCTGCGCAAGCTGATCACCGAGGAGATTCCCGTGATGATGGCGGCCGACGTTCCTTACCAGAACGCCCTGAAAAACTCGGACCGGCAGAACGCGCGGATTGAGCACGACCGGGCGCTGCGGCGGGTGCTGGTCGGTCTGATGAAGGACCACACCGAACTGTTCAAGCAATACGCGGACAACGCCGATTTTAAGCGGTTTGTCCAGAACACCGTGTTCGACCTGACCTCCACAGGGAGCGAGATGGGGCCGCCGCGCCGTTGACGACTGGTGCGGTGAGACCGCTGCTTCAGCACGCCCTCGCTGGGGGCGCAGTTGTCCAGGGACACCATGGAGACATTCACGCCTCTCCTGTGTCGACCATCATCGGTGGGACAGGCCTGGCCAGGCAGACGGACTTCGCTCCACTGACCTACAAAATCTCCGTTATTCTGGCCATACGAGTCCTGGAGGCGAGCCTGATGCTGCGTACAGCGAATTCAGCGAGGAAGTCGATGCTGACCCGGCCGGTGACGGCCCGGCGCCTGGCGCGCGGACTGCCGGCGGGCATTCGAATGCTGCAGACGCTGGGACTGACCCGCGAGGAACAGGCATCGCTGCTCGGTATGACCACCCGCAACCTGCTGCGGGCCGGAAGCGGGCAGATCCCCGAACTCACCCAGGACCAGTTGACCCGGCTGAGCCTGGTGGTTGGCATCGACAAGGCCCTGCGTCTGCTGTACGACGACGTCACGGTCGCTGGCTGGGCCCGGCGTGCCAACGGCCGTCACCCTTTTGACGGCCACACGCCGCTGGACTTCATGCGTCAGGGCGGGATTCCGGCAATGTACGAGACGCGTCGACTGCTCGATTCGGACCGCGGCGGGCTCTTCTCGGTCAGTCCGGAGGCGCACGAGGCCGCCTCGAACGTCGAGACGGTGATCGAGCTCTAAAAGCTCCAGCACCGCGCAGGGCCCATCCGTCAGGGCACCAGCACGCTGCGCAGCGGGGGCTCACTTCAGTCAGCTCTTCGGGCCAGGTGACGCGCTCGCCTTCAGAATCGTTCCAGCGCCGTTCCATACGGCGCGCACACCAAAGCCGTGGGACGGCTCACCACCGGCTGCCCATCAACCGCCAGACCCAGGGTTCGCGGTTGCAACGCACACACCAACAAATCAGGGCAGCCGACGTGCACGCAGGTGAACACCCGCAGCGCTGGACGTGAGTTCCTTCCCAACATTCAGGCGCACGGTGACCGCCGCTTGGGCAAATGTGCATGAGGACAAAATACGTCGGCGAGGGAGGGTGCGGGGAGGAACTTGTGTACTAGAACATGGATCGGCGAACACTCAGCCCCTTTCGGAGGAACCTGACCTTGACCAACCCGCCTCCTTCTTCCACGCCCAGCAAGGCCCGGACCTCGCTGGCTGCGCAGATTCTTTCTGGATATCCCGGCGCCATTGCGTTGGGCCGCATCATCCATGGCCGTCCTGTCCCCTCCCGTGAGCAGGTTCTGGCCCTTCATGCGCTGTTCGGCTTGCTTCCACAGACGGTTGTCCTGGACATCGACACCGATGCGATGCAGCTCCGGCTCACCGGCGCGCCCGCTGATGCCCTCACCATGCCGTGCCTGCGCCAGGCCCTTGATGCCCTGTTGCCCGGATCACCGCATCTGCCGTGGGCCTGCCAGGTGCTCGGCCCCTGGACCCTCTGCCACCGCTCCAACGCCGAGAGCGTCGCGCGCCTGGAAAAGGCCGAGGTCTGGGAGCTGGCCCCCATGGCGTTGGCCCGTGTCCGGGAACACAACCTGGAGGCGGATCTGAACCGCCCTTTTTTCCAGCTGGATCTCGGGCCCTGGGCGGCAGCGACCACCAGTTGGACCGAAGCGCACCGCTCGCTGCAGTCTCTCGCCTGTTTTATGAACAGCAATGGCCTGCTCGGTGCCATGCACTGGTTGGCCAACGATGGCGCACGCCGAGAGCAGGCCAACTCCTGACGCCCCTCGCCCTGGGCGAGTCAACGGAGCCCAGCCTTTTCAAAACGAGGACGATCCCGTGAAGACAGAACATCTCCAAATCAACCTCCCGGTTCAGGCGGATTCTCACATCGAGAGGCTGATGCGCTGGGTCGCTGACCCTGCAGACCTCAATGCGCTCGTTTGCGACTCGCTCGCCGTGTTCGTGATACATGCGGAGCGCGCGGCTCAACGGCTCTGCCTGACTGAACCGGAGGTGGGCGCGCTGCTTTCCACGGTGAGGGACTTGACCATCGACCCGGAATCGGCCCAGTTCCTGCCAATGGTTCTGAAGGACGCACTGGAATTCGGCCTGGCCGACGAGTGGAACATTGATGGCATCAGCCTGCTGTGGCGGCTCCAGGCCCTGCATTCTTTCGAAGCGACAGCGCTGGCCATGACCCTTAAGGCCGCGTGGACTATCAGAACGCGGTATGGAGGCGACGCGATGAAGGCGGCGCATTTCCTGGGTCTGCTGCCCCCCAAGGCCACTATCCATCCCATGTAAGCATGAGCCAGCCACTTCATCCACCAGTCAACCCGAAAGAGCAGCAGTCCCACAGGGAGGCATAACCGCACCCATGACCGAGCCCAACCGTCCGATGCCCAGCTTTCGCGACAGCGACTTCCAGGAGTTTCAAGAGGGTCACATCACCGAGGTGCTGGCGCTCCCCAGAGATCAGCGTTACCAGCGCGCCTATGCCCTCATGGGCAAGGACCGCCGCGTCGCCAGCTACCATGCCGGTTACGAGGCCGGCCTCGCTGCCTGCGTGCCCCTGCCCCTCCAGGCCCGCTTCGCTTCGGGGCAGCGCGCAATAGACACGCTGCAGCGCCTGCAAGCGCTCAGGTACGAGAACCGACACGCGCTCTCCGACGATGACCTCCTTGATGACCTGGCACGCGCTTATGGTTCGTATGACGGACACTGGTACATGCTGCCGGAACCCTGAGCAGGAGCGGCATCGCAGGAGCAATTGCGGCATGCGTCAAGTTCATTTCCAGCCCCCCCTGTGCCCAACATCATCGGTGTGACAGGAACGATCAGCCCGCCGGACTGCGCCACACAGGCCCGCCGAGGTCGAGTGCGCGCCGGATGGTGCGCTCCAGGTAATCCCCACGTTCCCATTTTTCGCGGCGCAGCGCCGTCCCTTCTAGCAGGCGGCGCAGCTGCTCAGGATCTGGAACCCAGAACCTGAGCATGCGCACCGCCGCGAAATCGCCCTCACTGGCAGTGGGATAGCCCGCTCCGGCCCAGTCGCCGAACTCGAGAAGTTGTCGCGCGCGGGGGCCGTTTGCAGCTGTATAGAGCCGCTGCAGCACCGCGCGGTCTGTCAGCGTGGCCCCCTCTCCCTGGGGCGAACGCGGAGCTGACGCCACCTCCAGCCGATCCAGTACGGCGCTGAGTGTGCCCAGCGCACGGCCCCGCCCACCCAGAACTTCGCCGGTCACGGTCACGAACCCGCTCCCCAGCACTTCGATGCCTGCCTGCCGCCGGTTGCGCGGGAGACTGCCACGCAACCACAGATGTGTTCCGCCGCCCGGCGACCGCTCCGCATAGCCCGGCAGCGTCGACAGCAGGGCCTGCGCCCCCGTCGTGAGGGGCAGATCCACATCCAGGGCCGCCAGCCCGAGCCCGGGGGACAGCGCCACACCCACCCCGCCAGCGCTGTGCTGGCGGGCGAGATGATGTGCCTCAGGCAACGTGAGGCCAGCGCCGCGGCAGTCGATCGGACGCAGACTGCCGGCCCTGGGCAGCGCGGGCACTTTGCTGGTCTTTCCATTGGCCCGGGGCAGCGCCAGCCACGGCAGCCAAGTCGCCAGCACGACGAGCTCGGGCGGCAGCGTGACCTGCAGATGATCCAGCCGGCGCAGCCCAGGAGGGCAAAGCGCTTTGCCCTCCTGGTCCAGCGCAATGGTCATGGCACACCCGCGGCCGCGCGAGCTCGGAGTTGCTGGGCGCGCAGCAGTTCCCCCCGATACCGGCGGACCAGATTTCTCGCTGCGTTGAGGTGTGCATCCAGGGCATGGCCGCGGGGGCACGTGAATACGCGTCCCCGCCGGGTGCCCCGGGTGGCTCCCGGGCACTGGCTACACAGTTGGCTGGTAAACGCGGCGGGAACCCGCACCACGCGAATGCCGCGGGCGTGGGCGCGCTGCGGAAGCCATGATTGGTGCCAGTCCGCCACCGCGTGACGACGGGCCGCATTGGGAAAGTTGTTCCGGAACCCGCCGTAATCGAGCTGCTCCAGCACCAGTGTGCCGGCCTCGGCCAGCACCGGCACCATCAGCGCTTCCAGCGCCGCGCGCGCTGCGGTGTAGTTGAGGATCCGCGCGAGCGCCTGGACCTCAGCCGACTCGCCAGCGGGCACAGTCGGCTGGGCGATGTCCCAGGTCGTTTCGTGCCGCTGGCCCCAGGCCGCCGTCGCCAGGGGACGCAGCCCGATATCCACGCCGATCACGCCGTGTCCTGCGGGCGTGGACCCACTGGGAGCCTGCCCGTACAGCACCACAAACCATTCTTTTCCCCGCAACACCAGGCGGGTCCGGTCTCGGAGCCACGTGGTTGGCACCCAGATATCGTCGATCAGGTCCACGGCCGTCGAGGGTTGACGGCCCTGGGCGGCTGCCGCGCGCACCCCGGCCAGCCAGGCCGCCTCTTCCGCCTGGGTCATCGGCGCCAGCAGCGCGGTCATCAGCGGCTTGATGTCCGGGTACTGGGAGTAGCCGTTCGATGCCGTAATGATCGAGCAATATTCTTGTTCAGGCAGGCGGTAGAAATCGCCGCTGATGGTGAGGTCGCCCAGTTGAAGCTGGCGGTCATGCACCAGCGTCTGGGCGCTCAGCAGCGCGCTGACCGGGCGGTAGACCTGCCCCTTTTGCATGACCCGCAGCTGCTCGTCGCTGGGCTGCAGCTGGCGCTGCGCAACCGCCTGGCGCAGGTACGGATACGCGCTTCTGGCTACGGGCAGGACGTGGTAGGTGATGTTTCTGTTCTTTAGGCTCATTCGGCCTCCTTGCCGCCGGGGCTGTCATGTTCTTTTCTCCCTTTGGCGCAGGAACAAAATCCTCTGTCCGGGTGACCCTGCTCCCCCTGGTTACGGTGAGGTATGACGATTCCCCTTCCCGCCGGCGTGGCGCTCCTGGTGCTGTGCGATGTCGCGGACGCCGGCGCGCTCACGGCCGCCGCCATCACCCGCCAGCGCGGCCCCTGCCCCAACTGGAATGCCCTGATCACAGCGGGTCTGCTCACGTCGCTCGCCACCGTGCGCGGCGCGGTGCTGGTGCTCAGCCCCCGGGGCCACGCGTTGCTGCAGGCCCATCGTCACGGCCTCCACGACCGCGTGAGTGGCGTCGAGCGCGCGGTGGACCGCAGCTATCAACAGGACGCGCTGGCCCTGCTGCAAGACCAGGGCTACCGGGTGATCCAGCCCCACCGCCAGGGCGGGCCCCTGGGCCACGCGCGCATTGTCCGGTACACCGTTGAGGTGCCGGACGCACAGCTGGCGCAGCTGGAAGACGCCTGGCCCAGTCGCCCCCCACCCGGTCCGGGCCAGCCTTTTTACGAATCGCTAGGCCGCCCATCGGTCTACGCCACCTGCAGCCGGGGGGGCCGGGGCCGAAAGGCCATCCAGGGGCTGATCGAGCGCGTGCACCACCGCGACATCGTCACCTGGCGGGCCCCGCTGATCGTGTTCGTGCCGGACCTGGACCCGGACCTGAGGGCCTACCTGCGGCGGCGACACGCTGCGCAGCGCACGGCGGCGCTCGACCGGCAATACGGATCAGGGCAGATGCACGACGGCCGGCCCCGGTGGGCCGAACTGGACGTGCGGGTGCTGCCGATGTAGAACTTTGGTCAACTGGAATTCGTCTGAAGCGCAGACTCCTGGACAGGCAGAGTGCGCTGACGCCGAAAAACCTCTCGAGCGCGAGCTTGTCACCTTGGAAAAGGACGGGTACAACACCGTTTACCGAAGCGAAGTGACCGTCGCTCACCGTATCGGTGCGATCCCGGCCGGACGACTGATGACACGGGGGCGTGAAGGTGGCCACTAATGCTGGCAATACCCGCTGCCGCGTGATTGGCACGAACGCAGACAGCGTCGTGTTCTACGTCATCGGCTGACCTAAGCTGAGTGCATGTTCTTCACAGAGCACGTCGTAGACCTTGCTCAATTCGGTAGTTCCGGAGCGGCGTCCAGCCAACAACCATCCTCCCATATCGTTATGCAGCGTCAAGGTGATGAAGCGCTCATCGAGGGCCAATCGGGGGAACACCCTAACAGATCGACCTATTTTAGTTGCTTTGGCACCGAGGAAAAACTGCGTGATCTGGCAGAACTGCTGTTAAGGAAGGACGACACTGTCGTTCTGATGAGATCCGCCAATCTACAGGGTCACTCGCACAACCGTCCGATTAAGTTTCGATGTCGGCCAGGGAGCCACAGCCTCAGGCTGCTTGATATTGAATATTCCTCTGCAACAGATTACGTACACAAGATCACGCTGAAAGATTTGTGGGACCGGAAGTTGCCTGACAGTCAAGCGGTCGAGTACTTCGCGCGACGTCTGAACGATCTGCTCAAAGATTTCTAGTACAGCGTCAAGCGATTAAATCTGGGCTCGAATGGGGACACATGCGTTCCAGACGAGCTCTTTGACTCTCAAAAAATCAGTTGACCGTGCAATCGTGCATCGGTCAGAGCTCGCGAAACGCGAACAGCGATTTGGTGTGACAGCGGCGGTTTGGGCGGTACGGATCTCGCTCTGACCAGTAGTCGGCGAACAGTGCCGCACCTGAGACCACGCCCGGCAGCTCGTCGTCGTCACGCAGCCGCTGCATCTCGCGGACGATGGGCCGCACCAGGCCGTGGACTGTGGTGACCCACAGAATGTGTCGGTAGCCCTGCTGGGCGAAGCCAGTCATTTTCTCAATTTTCCTGGCGCGCGGGTAGCCGGCGTCCAGCTCCACTGCCCAGTCGTCGCCGTAGCCGGCCGGGCTCAGAATCGCCGCGTCGGGCAGGTGGCCACTCCGCCCCGCGTCGCGGCTGCCCTGCTGGCGTTCCTCAGGCTGCACCAGGTGCCACCGATGGTCATGGGTCAGGCCAGTGAACTGCAGAATGCCGACCTCACCCACCCGCAGCCAAGCCTCAGTCAGGCCAGCCAGATGGCCGAGTTCCGCCGGCGTGTGCTGACGCAGGATCGCCTCGTCCAGGGCAACGAACGTGAGATCGTACTGGCTGGCCTGCTGGGTGGTGCGCGTGGCGACGGTGTAGGTCTGCTGCGGCAGCGTCAGAGGGCGGCTCAGTGGCATCAGGTCATGCCGCCGGAGCTGCGCGGTGGTCATCACCTGGGCGTGGCCAAGGATCTCGCGCAGGTCGCGCTGGCGGGTGGCGCCGTGGATGGGAGTCATGCCCCAGGGTCCCTCCAGGGGGCTTGGTCACCCGGGCGAAGGCATTGGCCCTGACGTCCGTCCCGTCAGCGCCGCTGCGCGCCGCGCTGCAGCACTCCGGAGCGTTGTGCGCCGCTGCCCTTCTTTCGGGTCTGATTATGGTTTTGCAGCGCAAATTCCTCATGTGTTCCAGATCGGGTTCCCTGTCGGGGGCCCGGAATGTCCAGCCCGCGCCGCTGGACAACGCAACCAGCCTGGAGCAGGGCGCAGCCGGGTGGACCGCAGACCCTCCAGCTACGGTCAGTGCATGATTCGATCAGAACTGGCCGACGAACTCGGCGTCCCCCCAGCCTCCGTCAGCAAATGGTTGCAGTACTATTCCGGCCTCACGGGGCGGCCCATCGAGACGCGCCTCGACAGCCAGACCGTTGCCGACATGCAGCGCGCCCGCGAGCTGACGCAGGAACAACCGGGCATGCCGTTCCGTGAGGCCCTGAAGCGCGTGCTGGGACAGTACACCGAACCGGTCCCGCCGGCCAGCGTGATTGAGCTGATGGGCCGGCTCGACACGCTGGATCAGGCGCTGGCCCGCGTGGAGCAGTGTCAGGGCGAGTTGCAGGCCAATCAGGAGGCGATGACTGTCAAGCTGGAGTTGATCGCGAAATATCTCCGGAGTCATTTCACCCGACGCTCTGGCACAGATGGTCCCGCTGAGTCAGTTCTCGCCGGCAACGAACCCATCCGCCCCCCTGAGCAGGCTCCGGATCGCTGAGCAAATCGTCCGCTCGCGCCTCCCGGACAGCGAGGAGGGAACGGGCGTCCTTGGCGGCCCGTTCACCGGAAGTCAGACCCCGGCGATAAATTCGGTTAACCATCCGAGTGCCAGTTCTGGATACACCTCAGACGCTGGCCTGTGAGGCCACTGCACGAGGGGGCCGTCCCGCGGGACGGCCCCCCCACTGCTCCGCTTCAGGAGTCAGCGCCCCACCATCACCGTCCCGGTCACCTGCGCCTCATTGCCCGCCAGATCTGCGGCCACCACGGTCACCTCGTGCGTCCCCTGCGGC
>NZ_BMOL01000026.1 GCF_014647055.1 Deinococcus aerolatus
TGGGGTAGGCACGTCGCGTCACACCCGATTCTGAACCCAGCAGATTCCCTCCCGCAATTTTGGATGGCCTGTCCTCCAGCCTCTAAGTAGCCGGTGCTCCGTTTTGCCCCCACCATCATGTTGAGCTCATGGCGTGAAACGTGCCCCCTGCGAAGAGTGGGGCAGAGGCTGTCTGCAGGCAGGCCAAGCATGAAGGCGGATCTGGAGATTCCAGGTCCGCCTTCTGTGTCCACCCGCCTTCAGTCCGCCGCAGCGCCCGTTACTTCCGTCTTGAGCAGGGCGGGAGTTTCCCTCACTGGCCGCTTCAGGACGCCCAGCAGCACTGTGCTGATGGCCGTGCCCACCACGATGGCCACCACGTACATCGGCAGGTTGACCACCGCGTTGGGGATCAGCAGGACGAAGACGCCGCCGTGAGGCGCGCGCAGCAGGCATCCGGCCGCCATGCTGATCGCGCCGGCCACCGCCGAGCCTGCCATCAGCGAGGGGATCACGCGCAGCGGGTCACGCGCCGCGAAGGGAATTGCGCCCTCGGTGATGAAGGCCAGCCCCAGCACCCCGGCGGCCTTGCCCGCCTCCTGCTCGTCGCGCGTGAAGCGGTTCTTGAACACCAGGGTGGCGAAGAACAGCGCCAGCGGCGGCGTCATGCCGGCCGCCATCGCGGCGGCGATAGGCCCGTAGACGTTGGAGCCCAGCAGGCCCACCGAGAAGGTGTAGGCGGCCTTGTTGATCGGTCCGCCCATGTCAAAGGCCATCATCAGGCCCAGCACCGCGCCCAGGACGCCCGCCGAGGTGTCGCCCAGGCCCTGCAGCCAGCCCGTGGCGGCGGTCAGCGCGGCGGCCACCGGGCGGCCCACCACGTAGATCATGGCCAGTCCGGTGATGGCCGTACCCAGCAGCGGCAGGATCAGCGTGGGCTTGAGGCCCTCAAGGGTGCGCGGCAGCCGGATGCCCCGGTTGAGCCACAGGGTGACGTACCCGGCCAGAAAGCCGGCCAGCAGGCCGCCCAGAAAGCCGCTGCCACCGCCCAGCGCCAGCAGGCCGCCGATCATGCCGGGCGCGAGGCCGGGCCGGTCCGCGATGGAAAAGGCGATGTAGCCGGCCAGCACCGGCACGAATAGCCCGAAGGCCCCAGCGCCGCCGCCGATCTGGCTGAGGGCCGCGCCGAAGCTGCCGGGCGGGGGGTTGATGCCCCCGAAGGCGAACGACAGCGCGATCAGCAGCCCGCCGGCCACCACGAAGGGCAGCATGTGCGACACCCCGGTCATCAGGTGTTTGTAGGCGCTGGGCACGCCCGCGTTCCTGGCGGCCTTGGCGGCGCCGGCCTGGGCGACGAAATCGTCCCCGGCCCCCACCGCTGCCCCGGTTCCCGTTCCGTACGGCGTCGCCTCGGCCAGCGCCCGCTGCACCAGCGCCTGCCCGCCCGCAATGGCGGGTTTGGTGCCGGTCTGGTACACCCGCTTGCCCGCGAAGCGCGAGAGGTCCACGTTGGTGTCCGCCGCGATGATTACCACGTCGGCCCCGGCGATATCCTCGGGCGTGAGCGGGTTGCCGGCGCCGACGCTGCCCTGCGTTTCCACCTTGACGCGGTGGCCCAGCGCCCTGGCACCGTTTTCCAGCCCCTCGGCCGCCATGAAGGTGTGCGCGATGCCGGTGGGGCAGGAGGTGATGCCTACGATGCTGAGCGGCCGGGCCTCTGACGCGGGCGCAGCTGGATGTGTGGCCGGCGCCGGGCCCGCGCTGTCCGTGGCCTGCGGCGCCGTGTTCGGGGTGACCTGCGCGATCACACCTGCCGCGCCGCGAATGGCCTCGCGGGTGCTGGTCCGCACGACGCGCTTGCCGGCAAAGCGCGTCTCGTCCACATGCACGTCGGCGGCCAGAATCACCGCGTCGGCCGCCGCGATCTCGGCCGGGGTCAGGGCGTCCTGCGCACCCACGCTGCCGTGCGTCTCGGCCCGCAGCTCGTGCCCGGCCGCCTGCGCCGCGCGCCGCAGCGCCTCGGCGGCCATGAAGGTGTGGGCGATGCCGGTGGGGCAGGCGGTAACAGCAACTAGCTTTGCCATGGGGAGTCCTCCTGGGAGGGGAGAGGGGGAAGGGGCCGGGGTCCGGCGGTCCGGTGGGCGAACGTCATGTCTTTTCCACCTGACGCAGCGTCTCGATCACGACCTGCGCCGCGAAGGCGTCCAGGTCCGTGCGGGACGGCAGGTGCGCGCCCAGGCGGGTGATCGCGCCCAGACTGAAGGCGGTGGCGCGGCGGGCTGCGCCGGCCAGATCCAGGCCGTCGGCGTGCGCCGATACCAGCCCGGCCACCATCGCGTCGCCTGCGCCGACCGTGCTGGTGATGCGGACGCGGGGGGGAACGGCGCGCACAGCGCCCTGTGCGCTCACAAGCAGGGCGCCGCGTTCGCCCTGCGAGACCGCCACCAGCGAGGCCCCCCGCCGCAGCAGGTCCCGCGCCGCCTCCAGCACCTCGGCCTCATGCGTGAGAGATCGGCCCAGCGCCGCCTCCAGCTCGTGAATGTTCGGCTTGACCAGATCCGGCAGCGTCTGTGCCGCCAGCGCCGCCGTCAGCGCCGCGCCGCTGGTGTCCAGCGCCACAAAACAGCCCGCCGCCCGCAGCGTCCCGGTCAGTCGGGCGTAAAAATCGGCCTCCACGCCGGGCGGCAGGCTGCCGGCCAGCACGAATGTACCGTGATCGCCGCCGAGGGCCGCAAGGCGTGAGCCGAGTTCGGCCAGGGCCTGTGGCGTGGCCGCCAAGCCCGGCAGGTTGATGTCGGTGGTTTCCTGCGCCTCGCCGTCCACCAGCTTGACGCCCACGCGGGTGGCACCGGGCACACGCACGAACGCGTCGTGAACGCCCTTGGCCCGGAACAGCGCCTCGAAGGCCGCAGGGTTGCTGTCTCCCAGCAGGCCGGTCGCCGTGACCCGCAGCCCCCAGTCGGCCAGGAAGGCCGCCACGTTCACGCCCTTGCCGCCCGCGTCCAGCTGAAATGATTGTCCGCTGTTCACCTGGCCCTGCCGCCAGCCGTCAGCGTGGACCGTCAGGTCGAGCGCCGGGTTCAGGGTCAGGGTGGCCATCCGGGAGGACAGCGCCGTCATGCCGTCGCCTCCCCGCGCCCGGCAGGCCGGACCAGGGCGCGCACCGCCTCGGCGGTGGGCTGCGTCAGTGCCTCGCGGGCCAGCGCCTGCAACTCGGGCAGGGTGCGCCCCCGCAGGGCGGCCTTGACCCCGGCGATCTGCGGCGTGCTGACCGAGAGTTCCCGGACCCCCAGCCCTGCCAGCATCAGCGCGCCCACCTCGTCGCCTGCCGCGCCGCCGCACACGCCCACCCATTTGCCGTGCCGGTCGGCGGCCTGCACGGTCAGCGCAATCAGCTGCAGCACGGCAGGATGCATCGCGTCGGTCTGGCGGGCCAGTTGCGGGTGCAACCTGTCCATGGCCAGGGTGTACTGGGTCAGGTCGTTGGTGCCCACGCTGAAGAAATCCACCTCGGCAGCCAGGGCGCCGGCGATCAGCGCCGCCGAGGGCACCTCGATCATGACGCCCAGCGGCACCTCGGGTGCGCCCAGTTCAAGGCGCACGGTTTCAAACAGGGCGCGGGCGCGGCGGAAATCCTCCAGCGTGGAGATCATCGGGAACATCAGGTGAACGTTGGCGTGATCCCTGGCCACCCGCGCCACCGCCCGCAGCTGCGGCAGGAACAGATCGGGGCGTTCGAAACACAGCCGGATGCCGCGCAGCCCCAGGAAGGAGTTGTCCTCGCGGGCCAGGCCCAGGTACGGCACCTCCTTGTCGCCGCCGATGTCCAGCGTGCGGATAATCAGCGGGCGGCCTTCCATGGCCTGCGCCATCGCGCGGTACTCCTGCTCCTGCTCGTCCTCGGTGGGCACGCTGTCGCGTTCGAGAAACAGGAACTCGGTGCGCATCAGCCCCACGCCCTCGGCCCCGGCCTCCAGCGCCGCGAGTGCGTCGGCGGCGCGGTTGATGTTGGCAGCCACCTCCACCCGCACGCCGTCGCGGGTCGCGCCGGGTTCGAAACGGGCGGCGCGGGCGGCCTCGCGGCGCCTTTCCAGCAGGCCCTGGCGTTCGCGGGCCGCCTGCACGTCCGCCTCCGAGGGGTTCAGGTACAGCCGCCCCGCCGCGCCGTCCAGAATCGCGGGCGTGCCGTCGGGCACGTCCAGCACTCCTCTGCCTGCCGCCACCACGGCGGGCAGCCCCAGCCCACGGGCGATGATGGCGGTGTGGCTGGTGGGGCCGCCCTGCGCGGTCACGAACCCCAGCAGCGTGTCCGGCCCCAGCCGCGCCGTGTCGCTGGGCGTCAGGTCCGGTGCCAGCAGGATCACCGGGCCGCCGGCCTGCACCTCCGTCTCGCGCAACCCCAGCAGCTGCCGCAGCACCCGCCGCTGCACGTCGCCCAGATCGGCGGCGCGGGCGGCCAAGGTGGGATCGTCGAGCCGTTGCAGCTTGGCAATGCGCTCCCCGCTGGCCGCCTGGTACGCCCAGGCCACGCCGTGCCCGTCCAGGATGCGCCCCACCGTGTCCTGCACGGTGCCCTCGTCGGCCAGCAGCTCCTGATGGGCGCGGAAGATGGCGGCCCGGTCCGCGCCGGATTTTGCCTCCACGTCCTCGATCACCGTATTCAGTTCGGCGTGGGCGGCGGCCAGGGCGTCGTTCAGCCGGGCGGCCTCCTGCACCGGATCGCCGGGTTCGTCGCGCACCTCCAGTGGCCCCGACGCGTGCTGCCGGGTCACGCCCACCACCAGGCCGTCGGCGGCGGCCACCCCATCCACGGTGGCGCCCACATGCTGCGGCGCCCACTCGGGTTCGCGGCGGGTGGGGGCAGCGCTGGCAGGCGTGGCGCTGAGGTCATCGCCCAGTCCGGCGCGGATGGCGTCGGTCACTGCGTTCAGCAGCTCGCGGCTGTCCGAGCTCACCGTCAGGGGCGTGCCGTGCGTCAGGCCCAGCGACAGCACCTCCATCAGCCGGGTGGCGTCGGCACTCTCGCCCGAGGCGCGGGTCAGCCGCACCCGGCCCCCACGCGCACGCACCAGCGCCGCCAGCCCGGTTGCGGGCCGCGCGTGCATTCCCAGCGGGTTGGGCAAGGTGACCTGGGCGGTATGGGGCAGCGGCGGCGCGGTGTCCGGTACGGCGGCAGAAGGCCGTTCCCCGGTCAGCGCCTCCTGCACGTCGCCCGCGTCGGTGGTGGTGCAGAGCCGGTCCACCAGCGCCCCGTCACTCAGCACGCGGGTCAGGCGCCGCAGGATGTCCAGGTGTTCGTCGCTGGCCGCGGCGATACCCACCACCAGACGCACGGTCTCGCCGCCCTCGCCCCACGCCACGCCGCCGGGCACCTGCAGCACCGCGATTCCGGTCCTGCCGATCAGGTCCCGCGTTTCCGGCGTGCCGTGCGGAATGGCGATGCCGCTGCCCAGGTAGGTGTTGGCCTGCTCCTCGCGGGCCAGCATGCCGTTCACGTAGTCCGGCGCGACGTTGCCCGCGGCGCTGAGCAGCGCGGCCACCTGGGTGATGGCGTCGGCCTTGCTGCCGGCCTGCGCGCCCAGCCGGATCAGGTTCTGCGGAAGCTCAACCATATCTACCCTCCCTGCGCGGCCGCACGGGTGGGCCGCATGATGGTTCCTTTTGACGAATTATGATTACTTTTGAGCAATTCAGATCATAAGCTGGAATCGGCGAAAATGCAAGTGTCGGTTCACGGCCGGAGGAAGGTGGGCGTTAGACGGACTATTCCCCGGACAGAATCAGTGGTTGAGGCGGTCCCCCGCGCTCAAACAGGAACTGTTGAGATTTTCTGGCGCAACGCGCTCGCTCGGGCCAGAGGCATCATCCGGCAGAAACATCTGACGAAGTTTGAGCAGTTGTGACGGGTGCGCTACCATTTCCCCAGATGACCGCTCCACTCGCCGAGGAACGCCTGACCCGGATTCTCGATCTGCTGGCCCGCCAGGGCACGGTCCGCACCGTCGCGCTGACCGAGCACCTTGGCATCAGCGGAGCGACGGCCCGGCGTGATCTCGATCTGCTGGCCCAGCGCGGCCTGATTCGCAAGGTGCACGGCGGCGCGGCGCTGGCCAGTCAGGACCAGCGCTACAGCGACCGCCAGCAGGCGGAACAGGGAGCCAAGGCCCGGCTGGCGGCAGCCACTGTGGCGCTGCTGCGGCCAGGGCAGACGGTGTATCTCGACGCCGGAACAACGGCGCTGCAGGTGGCCCAGGCCCTGCGCCGTACGCCCGCGCTGACCCGCACGCTGCGGGTGGTCACGCACGCCATAGACGTGGCCTACGAACTCAATGGCGAGTGTCCGCTGTACGTGGTGGGCGGCGAGGTCTACGGCTCGACCTACAGCCTGACCGGCCCCGACGCGCTGGCCACCGTGGAGCGCTATTCCTACGACGTGTTTCTGGTGGGCTGCACCAGCATCGACCCCAGTCGGGGTCTGACCAACAGCAATCTGGTAGAGACGCACCAGAAGTCGGCGATCATGCGCCGCGCCGCGCAGAGCCTGCTGATTGCGGACCACAGCAAGTGGGGGCATGCGGGCTTCGCCACCTTCGCGGGACTGGGCGATGTCGCGGCCTGGGTCACCGACTGCGCCCCGGCCGACGCGCGCGCCGCGTTCGGGGCGGCGGGAACGCGGGTGGTCGAGGCCGATACGCTGGCCAGCGACGTGACCTGAGGGCGCGGCAGGAGCGCGCGGTTCGCCCGCTGAACGTGGTGGGGGAGGGGAGGCGGCAGGCGCCCCCCACCCGGCGCGCCCGGTCCCTCACGCGGCGGGCTGCGCCACGCTAACGCACGTACGACGCCCCGTTGATGTCCAGCGTCGCCCCGGTCATGTGCCGCACCAGCCCGGAGGCCAGGAACACCACCGTAGCCGCCACGTCCTCCGGCGGAGCAGCGTCTCCCAGCGGAAACTCGCGGGCCAGGTCCGCAGCGTGCTCGTTCAGGTACGCCTCAGCCATCTCGGTGCGGACCCAGCCGGGCGCCACCGCATACGCCAGAACGCCCTCGGCGGCAAAGCCGCGCGCGACCGAGCGGGTCAGCGCGATCACGCCGCCTTTTGACGCCGCGTAGTGCATGGCGTCCGGCTGGTCGCCCCGGAACGCGGCCCGGCTGGCGATGTTGATGATGATGCCGCCGCCCTGGCCCCTGAAGTGCTGGATGGCTTCCCGGCAGGCCTCGGCCACGCTGAGCAGATTGACCTGCAGGGTTTCTTGCCAGACGCTGGCCCACGCCTCCAGGGGGTCATCCACCGTGACCGAGGGCGCAATGCCAGCATTGTTGACCAGCACATCGACCCGGCCCTGCCAGTCGGCGGCGGCCTGAAACAGCCGGGCTGCCTCGCCCCCGCACGCCAGATCCCCGCTCAGGACGTGAATTCGCTGCGCGCCAAACTCTTCAAGGAGCGCCTCGCCGCCGTGTCCGCTGCGGCCCAGATGGGCGGCCACCGACGCCCCCGCCTCCAGCAGCCCGCGAACACACACGGCGCCGATGCCGCGTGAGGCTCCGGTCACCAGCACCACCTTGTCATTCAGATTGATCATGCCCGCCATTGTCTCTCCCCGGACCCCCAAGGCGGGAGGGTCATCCGGGACGGACGACCGGGCCAAGGATACGCACCCGGCAGAGGAGGCCGGGAAGCCCCGCGTCCGGCCCTCCCGGCCGAGTGCTTCTTGGCCCAGTTTCACTTAGCCCAGTGCCGCCAGCAGAAAGGCGTACACGTCGGCCTTCTCCTCCAGAATCAGCCGGGTGGGCTTGCCCGCGCCGTGCCCGGCCCGCGTCTGCACGCGCAGCAGGGTGGGGGCCGCGCCCTGCTGGACGCGCTGCAACTCGGCGGCGAACTTGTAGCTGTGCGCCGGAACCACCCGGTCATCGTGGTCCCCGGTGGTCAGCAGCGTGGGCGGGTAGGCCTGCGCTTTCAGGTTGTGCAGGGGACTGTAGGCCCGCAGCACCGCAAAGTCCTGCGCGTCCTGGCTGCTGCCGTAATCGCTGACCCAGGCCCAGCCGATGGTGAAATGCTGGAAGCGCAGCATGTCCAGCACGCCGACGTGCGCTACCGCCGCGCCGATCAGTTCGGGATGCTGGGTCAGCGTGGCGCCGACCAGCAGGCCACCGTTGCTGCCGCCCTCGATGCCCAGATGCCGGGGCGAGGTGTAACCGCGTCCGGTCAGAAAGCGGGCGCAGGCGGCAAAGTCGTCGAAGACGTTCTGCTTTCTTTCCCGCGTGCCTGCCTGGTGCCAGTCCTTTCCGTACTCGCCGCCGCCGCGCAGGTTGGCCACCGCCAGCACGCCGCCCGCCTCCAGCCAGGCCAGCCGTGAGACGTCAAAGGCGGGCGTGAGGCTGATGTCGAAGCCGCCGTAGCCGTAGAGCAGGGTGGGATGTGAGCCGTCCAGCGTCAGGTCCCGCCGCGCCACGATGAACAGCGGCACCCGCGTGCCGTCGGGGCTGTCCGCAAACTCCTGGCGAACCTCGTAGCCGCCGAGGTCCACGGCCAGTTCCGGCGTCCACAGCAGGGTCAGGGCGCCGCTGGTGACCTCCAGCCGGTACCCGCTGGCCGGGGCGAGAAAGCTGGTGAAGGTAAGAAAGACCTCGTGACTGCCGGATTCACCGCTCAGCGCGGCCACGGTCCCCAGGCCCGGCAGGGTGACCGGACGGGCGTGCTGGCCGTGCCGGTCCACCAGCGTCAGGCGGCTCGACGCATCTTCGAGGGTATGCAGGACGAAGCCGCCTGCCACCATCTCGGCCCCCAGCAGGCGGTGCTGGCCTTCAGGCACGATGTCCCGCCGCTCGCCGGTGCCCAGGTCGTGCGAGATCAGGCGGCCCAGCGGGGTCTGGTCATCCGTCAGGAAGTACAGCAGCGGTCCATCGTTGCCGACGAACTCGAAGCTGGCCCCGAATTCAGCCACCACCTCCTGAAAGGGCCCGCTGTCCCCCAGGGGCCGCACCCAGATCAGGTTCTGGCGGGCGGTGCCCTTCCAGACGTTGACGATCAGCCATGCCCCGTCCTCGGTCACGGTGGTGCCGAAGCCCCACTCCGGCTGGTCGGGCCTCTCCAGGACCAGTTCGTCGGCGGCCTGGGGGGTGCCCAGGCGGTGCAGCCACAGCCGCTGGTTCAGGTTGGCCCCGCTCAGGCGCTGTTCCTCGCCGGGGCGGTCATAGCGGGCGTAGAGGAAGCCGCTGCCGTCCGGGAGCCAGGTCGCCCCGCTGAACTTGCTGTCGGGCAGGACATCAGGCAGGTCCACGCCGCTGGCGACGTCGCGCACCCGCCACTCCTGCCAGTCGCTGCCGCCCGTCGAGACGGCGTAGGCCAGCCGGGAGGCGTCGCGGCTGACGGCCAGACCGCTCAGCGCCACCGTGCCGTCGTCCGACAGCGTGTTGGGGTCGAGCAGAACCCGGCCCTCGGCGGTGGGCGAGTCCATGACGTACAGCACGAACTGGTTCTGCAGCCCGCTGTTGCGCAGCTGGAAGTACGCCCTGCCCTCCTTCCACACGGCGCTCCGGCGAGGGTAATTCCAGAGTTCACCCAGCCGTTCCAGCAGCGCTGCGCGCTGGGGCAGCGCGTCCAGCACCATGCGGGTCAGGGTGTTCTGGTCCTCGACAAAGGCCTGGGTCTCGGGGCTGCCGGCGTCTTCCAGCCAGCGGTAGGGATCGGCAACCACCTGACCGTGGTAGGTGTCGGTGTGGGTGCTGCGGCGCACGGTGGGAGGGGTCGGGGACGGGGGCAGGGCCATGCGTCAGCCTAGAGCCGACCTGCTGGCGGATGGAAGGGTGGGGACTTCATGTGCGGCTCAGCATCGCGCCGGTTCGTGGGGGCACGGAGAGGGCCAGGACCGTGTCAATCCGGAATCCACTACACCTGACCCCAATACCCCATGCCCGAGGATGAAGTGTCGGCTCAGGGTCGCCCGGAAGACGTGCTGACGCCAGAACTGCTGACCATCGTGTTCTGGCCCGAAGTGCTCAGGATATGTGCCCCGGACAACGCAAGGCCATACCTCATTCTCTCCGCCCGGGCCTGTTGAGGATCCGCTCGGGTATGGGTAGACCCAGCCCAGCGCCACTGGCGGCGGTGCCGTCCCCCCGGCGGGCATGTCTACACTGACCGACATGGAATCCGTGACATCGATCTGGAACGAGCTCAAGCTGATGCAGGGCCTGCTGGTGGCCTTTGTCCTGAGCGGCGCGATCGGCTGGGAACGGGAGCGCCTGCACCGTAGCGCTGGCCTGCGGACGCACATGCTGGTGGGCATGAGCGCGGCCCTGTTCGTGGTGCTGGCCGAAACCCTGATCACCTCGTTCGGCGGCGATGACGAGGGGGTTCGTTTCGACATGATCGGCCTGCTGGGCGCGGTGGTCAGCGGCATCAGCTTTCTGGGCGCGGGCGCAATTTTCTCGGACCGGGGCCGCAAGGCCAAAGGGCTGACCACGGCGGCGGGCCTGCTGGCCACGGCGGGTGTGGGCGTGGCGTGCGGCCTGCACCTGTACGTGCTGGCCACCGGCGCCACCCTGCTGTTCCTGTTCACGCTGGCGGTGGTCCGGCGTCTGACACAGGGCGAGGATGGCAACTCCGCCGAGGACGAGGAATAGGGGGAATCGCCTGGCTCTGGGCGAGAATTCTGGAGGAAGGCTGCAGCCTGGCGGATAGCTCGGCCGGCTCCCGGGTCGCGGCCGAGAAGACATTTACAGCACGGCTGATCCGCTGTCAGGCAGCGCGCCGTACCTTTCCCATAACCTTCAGGGCAGGGTCCGCAATCTGGTCCTGATTGACGGCACAGATCACATCCACCACGTGCTGACCGACGACAAGACCGAGAGAGGAACTTCTTCAAAAGCCGAATCTGGCCGCTGGCAGCCGTGGAACAGCAGTCCGGCCAGTCCGCATGAACCGAAGGCCAGCGGGCGTCCTGCAACGTCGTCCCGTGGGCGCTGCTGGATTCCCCCGACTGGACGCCGTTTTCCGAATTGCCTTTAGGCAAGCCCGGGGTTATAAGATCATCGGGTGTCATTTCCCTACAACGGCCCAGAAGCGCACACGCTGGCGCTCCTGGAAGCCGCCCAGATAGCCTATTCTTACCCCACCTGGACCACCACTCTTCAGGGGAACGTGGTGACCGCCAATGCCGCCTTGCTGGAGTATCTCGGCGTGGGCCTGGAACAACTGCGTGAAGGGAAGCTCCGTGCGGCCACTCACCCGGAGGACCAGGACGGTCTTCTGGTGCCTGTGGCCGGGGAGTCCAGGGAGATGAGGCTGCGCCGTCATGACGGCCAGTACCGCTGGTTTCTGGTCACGCCCACCCTGCTGGAAGACGGGCATGCCCAGGGCTGGATCATGGCCGCGGTCGACATTGACGGGTACCGTGGCCGCCATCAGGCCGCAGCCGAGGAGCAGTCTCTTCTCCAGGGCATCATCGACGGAAGCAGTGACTGCATCAAGGTTCTTGATCTCGACGCGCGCCTGCTCAGCATGAACGCCGGTGGAATGCAGGTGATGGAGATTGAAGACTTCAGCGCCTGCCGTCTGGCGTTCTGGCCAACCTTCTGGGAAGGTGACACGAGGTTGCAAGTCGAGCGGGCGTTGCAGGCCGCCCGTGAGGGGCAGTCTCAGGTGTTTGAAGGAGCGGCCCACACCTTTAAAGGCACCCTGCGCTTCTGGGAGGTGGCGGTCAGCCCCATCCGCGACAGCGGCGGTACGGTACGCCGCCTGCTGGCCATTTCACGCGACATCACGCCCCGCAAACGTCAAAACGACCTGATGGCCAGTCAGAACCGGCTGCTTGAGCAGATTGCCACCGGGGAACCCCTCTCCGAGGTGCTGCTCAACCTCTCCCAGTTTATTGAGCAGCAGAGCGACGGGCTGTTGTGCGCGGTGCAGCGGTACGACGCGCGTACCGGCAAGCTGTTTGTGATGAGTGCTCCGAGCCTGCCCCCGGCCTACACGGCGGTGATTGATGGCCTGAGTGTGGGTCCTGATGCGGGTGTCTGCGGCGCGGCCGTGTTCCGGCGGGAACCGGTGGCGGTGGTGGACCTGTCCCTTGACCCGGCGTGGCCCGAGGACCGGCAGCAGGCGCTCGCGCATGGCCTGCGCGCCTGCTGGTGTTTTCCGCTCGTCAACCGCGAGGGTGAGATCCGGGGGGCTTTCGCCGTGTACGGGCGGCAGCCGCGCCCGTTAACGCCGGACGAGGAACAGCTGCTCAATGTCGCCGCGCACCTGGCCCAGGTGGCCTTCGAGCGGGACCACCTGCTGCAGGCTGGGCAGCAGGCACGCCGGGAGCGCGACGAGAACGCCGCACTTCTGGACGCGTTCTTCGACACTGCCCCGGCCGGCTTCGCCTTCTTTGATACCCAGCTGCGTTTTCAGCGCCTGAATCCGGCGATGGCTGCCTTGACGGGTCACCCCACCGAAGCCCATCGGGGCCGGAGCGTGGCTGAGCTGCTGCCCGGCTTTCCGGACGCCTCGCAGCCGCTTGAGGCTGTTCTGAGCAGCGGCGAGGCGCTGTCGGACGTGCTGATCACCGGGGAGACCCTGGCCGCCCCGGGCGTGACTCGAAGCTGGAACGAACGCTTTTTCCCAGTCAGGGACGCGGCCGGCACAATCCTGGGTCTGGGGGCGATTGTCAATGACGTGACAGACCAGCTGCGGGCACAGCAGGCCCAGAAGCACAGCGAGGACCGCTTCCGGTCGCTGGTCGAGGCGTCTGTCCACGTGGTGTGGACCACGGATCCGCAGGGCTCGGTGACCGACAGGCTGCCCACCTGGGAAGTATTCAGTAACGTCACACACGAGCAGTTGAAGGGATTCGGCTGGCTCGATACCCTGCACCCCGAGGACCGCCCACAGACCCTCGCGCTGTGGGAACAGGCCGTTCACTCGCGCAGCCTGTATGAGGCCGAATATCGCCTGCGCCGCGCCGACGGCGTGTACCGCCTGATGCTGGCGCGTGGCGTTCCCGTGCTGGAGACGGACGGCACGATCCGAGAATGGGTGGGCAGCTGCACCGACATCACCGAGCGCCGGCAGACGGAAGCCCAGGTGACGCGGCTCGCGCAGATCGTCGAGGCGAGCAGCGACTTTATCGGCATTGCCAGCCTGAGTGGAGAGGCGCTCTACGTGAACCGCTCCGGCCGGGACCTGCTGGGGCTGGGCGAGGGGGAAGTGGCCGGCACCGCCGTGATTGATTACTTCTCGGCCCAGGAACAGCCGTGGGTTCGGGAAGTGGCCCTGCCCACCCTGTTTGAACAGGGCCGCTTCCAGAGCGACGCTCATTTTCAGCACTTCCAGAGCGGTGAACTGGTGGCGGTCAACTGGAACCTGTTTCTGATTCGCGATTCTGCGACCGGTGAACCGACCGGCATCGCGACGGTCAGCCGGGACATCCGTGAGCGCAAGCAGATCGAAGAGGCGCTGCGGGAACAGACTGAAATTCTGGGCACGTTAAACCGGATCAACGAGGTCATTTCCGGTGAACTGGACCGTGAGCGTCTGGTCCAGGCCGTCACGGACGCCGGAGTTGAGCTGACCGGCGCACAGTTCGGGGCTTTTTTCTACAACTTTGTCAACGAGCGGCAGGAAACCTACATCCTGTACGCCCTGTCCGGTGCGCCGCATGACGCCTTCGCCGGGTATCCGATGCCCCGCAACACCCGGGTGTTCGGGCCGACCTTCGCGGGTGAGGGTGTTATCCGGGTGGGGGACATCACCCAGGACCCCCGCTACGGACACAACGCCCCGTATCAGGGCATGCCCCCTGGCCATCTGCCGGTCAGAAGCTACCTGGCGGTGCCGGTGATCTCGCGGTCAGGAGAGGTGCTGGGCGGCCTGTTTTTCGGGCACGCCGAGGCGGACGTCTTCAGTGAACGTGCCGAGCAGCTGGCCGTGGGGCTGGCGGCCCAAACGGCGGTGGCCCTGGACAATGCCAGGCTCTACCAGCAGTTGCAAGACAGCCACGCGCAGCTTGAACGCCGGGTGGAGCAACGCACCGGTGAGCTCGAAGCCCAGGCCATGTCGCTGGACGCCTTCGCTGCGTTTGCCGAGGCGGTGGGCACGGAAACGGACGTGCGGGTCCTGGCGCAACAGGCGATCACCGTGCTGCTCACGCGCTTTCCTACCGATACCATCGGATACTACGAACCTGCCGAGGGCCTGTGGAAGCTGCAGGCCTGGACCGAGGACATCGAGACCGAGGTGCTGGAAGTGCTGAAGCGGGGGCTGTCGGCCGAAACCCCCTCCATCGCGCAGGTCCTGAACACCCACGCCGCTGTCTTTGTCAACGCGTGGGACGCAGACCGCGAACGTATTGAAGGCACCGAGACCTACGCGGCGGCCGGTGGATATCCCGTGGTGGTGGACGGCGTGGTCAAGGGCATCCTGTCCATCGGACGCAGGAAGACTCGGGAGTGGACGGAACGCGACAAGGCGCTGTTCAGTGCGGTCGGACGCAGCTTCACCCTGGCGCTGGAACGGGCCTCCCAGACCACCCACATCCAGGAGCAGCGCGACGCCCTGGAGGCCCGCTCTCAGGCGCTGGAAGCCTTTGCACTGTTGACGCGCGATCTGAGCGTCGACGTGGATCCGCTCGCGCTGGTCCGGCGCGCCCAGGAGATCTTGATGTCGCTGCTGCCAGAGGGCTACACGCTGTATTGGCAACCCGACGGGGCACACTGGGTCAGCCGGTCGCAGGTGGGTCCGCTGGGGCACCCGGAGTTGCAGGGGGTGGTGGATGCCGGATTGCCACGTGGTCAGGCGGCCACCCTGGACCGCGCCTGGCAGACGCGGCAGGCCGTCTACGAGGATCCCTACCCGCAGGGGGCAGACACCCGGCCCGAGGTGGTGGCGCATGTGCGCGCGGCGGCGATGCTCCCGGTCGTCGTGAACGGCGAGCTGCATGGCATGATTGGCGTGGGTCTGTTTGTCCAGCGGCGCTGGGCCAGGATCGACCGGGCGGTCCTGGAGACCGTCACGCGCAGCCTGGGCCTCGCCCTGGAAGGAGCAGAGAGCGCCCGGGCCTTGCAGGAGCGCACGCAGGAGCTGGAACGCAGCAACTCAGAACTCGAGAAGTTCGCGTACGTGGCGTCGCACGATCTCCAAGAACCCCTGCGCACCATCTCCAGTTTCTCTGAGCTGATCAACCGCCGCTACGGTGAAGTACTTGACGAGCGAGGCCAGCAGTACCTGCACTTCGTGAGCAGCGGCGCGCAGCGTATGAAAGGGCTGATCGATGATCTGCTGGTGTTTTCCCGCCTGAATGCGGTCCCGGACCCGCACAGTCTTCTGAAACTCGAGGACCCGGTTCAGGAAGCGTTGCAGCGGCTGCATGCGGCACTGGAGGAAAGCGGCGCGGTGGTGCGCTACGGTTCGCTGCCGCGGGTGTCCGGCAGCCCGACTGAACTCACCCAGCTGTTCCAGAACCTGATCGGCAACTCGGTCAAGTTCCGCCGGGAGAATGCGGCGCCGGTCATCGAGATCGCGGCGACCCTGGAAGGCGAGATGTGGCACGTGACCGTGCAGGACAACGGCATTGGCTTTGAACCCCATTACGCCGAGCGCGTGTTTCAGATTTTCCAGCGCCTGCACACGCGGGATGAATACGACGGGACGGGCATGGGGCTGGCCATTGTGCGCAGGATCCTAGAACACCACGGAGGCCGCATCTGGGTCGAGTCCGAACCCGGCGTGGGCAGCACCTTCCACTTTATGCTGCCGGTGGCGCCGGCCAACTGAGAAGTATCCCGGTTGAACAACCATCAAATAACTGAGAAATCCCCGAGTGAAAGGAGAAAGAAAGACAGTCGTGGATGGGCTGGAATCCGGATGGGCCGTCCTGCCCACGGCGGCTGGTGGGCAGCTCCGATGCGGTGGCCCTGGGACAGCTCCGGCCCGAGGGTCCTGACAGGCCAGGGCGTTCCTTACCAGCCGGCCAGATCGTCCTTGAGGTCGTCGGCCGCAAGCCGGGCATAGCCCCGGCGGGTCGTGTCCACCGAGGCGTGCCCGAGGTGTGCGGCCACCCGCCCGAAATCCTTGACCTGCTGCAGCAGCCGGGTGCCTGCGTACTTGCGTCCTGGATGAAAGCCGCGGAATGGAACGCCCGCAGCCGTAAACACCCGAATCAGGTGGTAGCGGGCCGCCTGCTGAGTGGCGTAGCGGAAGACATACTGCGGCGCGCGGCCGCTGGGACGGTACCGGGCGTGTTCAGGAGCGCCAGGGCCGTACAGCGCCCGGAAGTGCCGCGCGGCGCGGGCCAGCCGCACGCTCATGGTGACGCGCCTCGCCTTGCGGCCCTTGCCGGACGTGACGTGAATGCGGCGGCTGACCTCATCAATGTCGTCCCAGGTGAGGGCCAGCGCCTCGCTGATCCGCAGCCCCGCGTGCGCCATCAGGAAAATCAGGAAGGTGGTGTGCGGGTCAGCGTGTTCCAGCACCTCCACAAGTTCATCCTCGGTATACGGCGGCCGCTTCTCGATGCCGGAGGTTGGGTCCCTGGGCACCCGCACGTCCCGGAAGGGATCAGCCTCGGTGGCTCCGGCCCAGCGCAACGCGCGGTACAACGCGCCGGCCGCGGCGACTTTGAGCTGCACGCCGGCGGGTTTGCGGCCCGCGGCAAGCATGGCCTGAACGTAGCGCTGCGGGGCGTGGCGGTCGGGCCGCAGCAGCGCCACCGCCTGGGTGTCGGCGTACACCAGAAACTGTCGGATGCCCAGCGCGTACGCCTCCAACGTTCGCGGACTGGTCAGGATGCCGCTCGCCGCGTGCTGGGTCAGGTACGCCAGGCTCAGGGACACCAGGGTATCCGCGTCCCGGTCGCGGGCGGCGGTCACGGCACGCCGGCGCAGCTCGTCGTCGTGAAGGCCCAGCCAGATGTCGGCCTGGGCCAGGCGGTCCCCCTGGTACGGGACCAGGGTCACGGGGTCATCCCAATCCAGCGCCGGCGGAGAATGAGGAGACTCGGGAAGGTCATGACCCAGTCTACATAATTTCACCTAAGGCTGCTTAGGTGAAATTGTCTCTTCTGCGTGCAAGTCTGAAGCGGCGCCACCCTTCCCCCTGATGTTCCGGTTCTGACCGGGCGCCCGTCTGCACAGCAAAGTTCGGTGAGATGCAGGCTGGCGATTGCCGACGTCGTGAGTCGGCTCTGCCGCCCGGCTGCCGCCTCTCCCTTCGCCGGGTTTTTCAGTCGTCGCTGTCCACTGAGCTGGACCTGCATGGTCCACCCGCATGAAGAGTGACGGAGGACAATTCCCGCTGGCAGTTGAATCTGTCTTTTACAGATAATTCATCGCGGTTCGTGTGAAAGTTAAAATCAGTCAAAATAAATACCGGCTGGGACGATGTTTTTTGACCGTCCTCACAGGAGGGCCGTAGAGGGGCCTGCGAATAGCGTCCCGGGGTTTAGCCGCCGCCGGCTTTTTGGGCCGCCAACAGCTCTAAGCATCTGCGCGGGCGAGGAGGGATGTCTGGCCACTCGCCCCGCAGCGGCGTCTGCCTGCGGCCTGTTCGAGGGCAGGGGGACCAGCGTCGTGGTCCTGTCGCTGTGCCTACGCAGGAAAGAGGCCGACGCAATGTCTTTTGTGGGTGTCCAACTGTCCCCGGACAGTGATGGTGACGGTGGAAGGGTAGCCCAGATGTGGACGACGCTGCGCACCGCCCACATCTCCGTCGTCGCCACGCGACCTGCCCATGCCGCCGCCCTGAGACAGGCCCCTGTCAGAACGCGGAAAGGTGCAGGCTGAAAGGCTGCGGCCTATGATCGGTGCGCCCCGCCCTCCTGATGAATACGCCCGGTTGCTGGACCTAGCGCACTACGAGATTCTCGACACGCCCCGCGAGGCCGCCTTTGACCGGATTGCCCGGCTGGCCGCCCGGCTGCTGGGGACCCCGGTGGCGGTGATCAACCTCGTGGACCAGTACCGTCAGTGGGGCAAGGCGGCCGTGGGCGTCGCCGACACCACCGCGCCGCGCCACGACTCGTTCTGCGCCTGGACCATCCTGAATTCCACGCCCCTGGTGATTGAGAACGCCAGGTCTGATCCGCGCTTTGCCCACAATCCGATGGTGACCGGGGAAGCTGGCATCTACATGTACGCGGGCGTGCCGCTGACGACCCCCGCCGGCCACCGCATCGGCACGCTGTGCGTGACAGACGACCAGCCGCATCCGCTGAGCGCGGCGGACCTCGAGGCGCTCACGGACCTGGCTGAACTGGTGGTGGCCGAGCTGGAACTGCGCCTCCGCAATCTGGAGCTGGCCCGTGAACTGAACGCGCAGGTCAGCCGCAACGCTGAGCTGCAGCGGGGTCTGGACCACGCCCATGTGCTGGAGGGTGTGACCGGTCTGATGGACCTGGACCTGTCGCCCGAGGAGATGACGCTGGCCGCCTCGGCCCTGCTGGGCGAGGGACTGAATGCCGACTACATCGGCCTGCTGATCTTCGAGCCCCAGGGGCTGCGGGTGGAAGTGGCGTACCACGCCGTCCAGGCGCCCCCGGCCCTGCGTAGCATTTCCCTTCAGCCGTCCGAATGGCCCGGCACCGTCACCTGGATGGTGCGGGAGCTGGCCCGGCCCCTGTACGTGGACGATTATCCGGGATACCCCGGTGCCCTGACGGGGGCCATTGACGGTGGGGTTCAGCAGATCGCGTGGCTGCCACTGGGCACGCGCGGCGAGGTGACCTCGCTATTGATGGCGATCCGGCACGTGGACAATCCTGTGCAGCGCTGGCGCGGCAGTGACCGGGCGCTGCTGGAGGCGGCAGGACGCTGCGTGCGGCGTGCCCTGGACCGTCAGATGGACATGGAACTGGCCCGCCAGGAGGCCCGGCGAGACGCGTTGACCGGGCTGCTCAACCGCCGTGCGCTGGATCAGGACCTGCCCCGGCGGCGCGGACAGCCTTACCTCCTGGCCGGAGTGGATCTGGACGGACTCAAGGCACTCAACGACGCTGAGGGCCATGCCCAGGGTGACAGGCTGCTGCAGGTGTTTGCCCGCACCCTGAAAGTCACGGTGGGCGACGCCGGCGAGGTCTATCGGCTGGGCGGTGACGAGTTCGTGATTCTCAGCGACGCGGATGAGGACAGCGTCCAGGACGCGGTGGACACGGCGGTGCTGGCTGCGCGGCAGGTGGGCGCCCTGCTTGGCGCCAGCGTCGGGCTCGCACATGGGCACGAGGGCGATGGGGCGGCGCTGCTGGTCCTGGCGGACCAGCGCATGTACGCCGTCAAGCACCGGCGGCAGGCGGCGCGTGCGGCCCTCAGTGGCGCTCAGGATAACCTGCTGGTGACGCGCTGAGCAAAGTAGCGCGGACGCACGCAGATGCGCCCGAGCAGAGCGGCGAGCTCCATGTTCACTTCGGGCCGGTTAAGGACGGGAGTGGCGCTGGGGGACATGGAACCTCCGGAAACCAGACTGGAAGGCCAGGATAGGGTGCAGGTCCTGTCACCGGGGGCGTAAGTCCTGCATCGTGCCGTGCTGGCGCCGGGCCTCAATTCAGCTGTTGAGAAGGCGTGGGCTGGGCGCCGGGACGCGCGGAGTCCAGCAGTTCACTCAGACGCTGCGCTTCTATGGGTCGCGCAAGAAAGTAGCCCTGCGCAAAATCACAGCCGAACCCCCGCACCGCCTCCAGCTGGGCCTGCGTCTCGATGCCCTCGGCCACCACCTGCAGATCGAGGGTACGTGCGATGCTGACGATGGCGGTGATCAGGGCCACCGCGTACTGGGGCGCGCGGCGCGGCGAAGCGAGGTCTTCGATAAACGAGCGGTCAATCTTGATACAGCCGATGGGCAGGTCACGCAGGTAGGCCAGCGAGGAGTACCCGGTGCCGAAGTCGTCGATGGTGATTTCTGCGCCCAGCCGCCTTAAGCCGTGCAGGGCGGCCTGCACCAGGGCCGGATGCTGCATGACCGCGCCCTCGGTCAGTTCCAGTTCCAACCTGCGCGCGGGCAGCCCGCTCAGCAGCAGGGCCTGCCTGACCTCGTCGACAAAGTTGGGCTGGGCGAACTGGACCGGCGAGACGTTGACTGTGACGGTTCCGTCCCAGCCGTGGTCTTGGTGCCAGCGCCAGGCCTGCATGCACGCCTGCTCCAGCACCCAGCCGCCCACCGGCATGATCTGGCCGCTGGCTTCCGCCATGGGAATAAAGGTACTGGGCGAAATCGCGCCGAACTCGGGATGGGTCCAGCGCAGCAGGGCCTCAACCTTGCACAGCTCCCCGGATTCCAGGTGGTAGATCGGCTGGTACATCATGCTCAGCTGCCCCCTGGGCAGCGCCGACTGGAATTCGCGGGTCAGCAGGGTGGTGCGTTCCAGTTCCTCGTCAAGCGCCGCGTCGAACCGGCGCACGCCGTTGCGCCCGGACCGCTTGATCTGATACATCGCGGCGTCCGCGTGGCGCAGCAGTGTTGCGGCGTCCTGACCATCTTCGGGGTGGACGCTGATGCCGATGCTGGCGCTGAGCTGCAACTGGTGTGCGCTCACGGTGAAGGGCAGGGCCAGCTCCGTGAGCAGCCGCTGGGCCAGAGCAGTGGCCCGCGCCGACGACCCGCCCCGGGCCACCACCACGAACTCATCCCCACCCACGCGGGCCGCCAGATCCTGCGGCGCCAGCGGTGACTGCAGGCGCGCGGCGAATTCCTGCAGCACGTGGTCGCCCGCGCTGTGGCCCAGCGTATCGTTGACTATCTTGAAACCGTCTACATCAATAAACAGCAGAGTGAAAGGCTCGCCGCGCCCCACGGCCCCGGCGAGCTCTCCTTCCAGCCGCAGACGGCTGGGCAGGCCCGTGAGCAGATCGGTGTGTACCAGGCGACGCAGCACCTGGGCCTGGGCCTCGATGCCGGAGAGCCGGTCCTTGTATCCGATAAAGCCCTGGGTGAGGGACAGCAGGGTGAGGTTGGCCAGCAGCAATTCGGTCAGCCCGAACAGCACGCCCCCGGTCTGGGGCGTCCAGCCGTTGACTGCCGCGTATCCAACGCTGCACAGCGTCATGGCCGCGAAGAACACCAGGGTGACGCTGCGTGCCAGCCTCAGGCTGGGAATAAACAGCGACAGCATGTACACGGCCGGAATCCAGAAAAACGATTCGGACATCTCAGCCTGGATTGAATGCCCGGACGGGGGAGCGTAAAGGATGTAGATCAGCTTGCCCAGAAAGAACAGGCACGACGCCAGCACCACCGTGGTGATGACCCCGTCTGTGGAGCGCGGCCTGCGCCACAGCACCAGTTCCAGGACGATGAGCCCCAGGGCGAGTGCGGGGTAGGCCAGCCGGTCAAACGGCGTGCTCTGTCCGGCCAGGGGATCGAGCCAGGCCCCCAGGACAAAGGCCAGCGCCGCCATCGGAAGTGCGAGCAGGAGGATGCGCCGCCACCCATCCTCTCCGGCCGAACGTGCCAGTAAATACGTAACGAGCCGGTTCATCTTCACCGCGATAATAGGACACTGTCATGGCCAGGCCGACTGCACATCGCGCTGGCCCGGGGTTACGTCCCATTTAACAGGCGCAGCCTCACGGAGACCTGTGGTTCGCGTGTGAAAGACGGACCCGGCCACGGGCACGCGAACGGCGGTCAGGCGAAGCTGTGCCACGTTCTAGACAAAAGCTGACGTTGGGCGCCCCGCCCTTTAGGATGTGTCTATCCCAAATTGGTCCTACCACTGGACCGCACAAGTCAGACTTCAGGAGGCGAGATGACAGCGCAACCGATCAAACAGCAGAAGCTGGCTGCCAGCGCGGCCGAGGAACTTCTGGCGCTGATCCTGCGCGGCAAATTCGCGGCGGGTCAGCGGCTGCCGCCCGAGCGGACGCTGGCCGAGCAGATGAACATTTCCCGGACCAGCCTGCGCGACGGCATCGCCCGGCTGGAAGTGCTGGGACACCTCGAAGCGCGTCAGGGCAACGGCGTGTTTGTCCGCGAGCCCTCCGCGGCGCATCTGACCCAGCCGTTTCAGGGCATGCTGGCCCGCTCGCCGCAGAGCATGGCCGATCTGCTGGAGTTCCGCGAGATGGTTGAGCCGCAGGTGGCCGCCCAGGCCGCCGCGCGCGCCACGACCACGCAGATCGCCCAGTTGCGGCAGTGTCTGGAGCGGCAGGAAAGCGCCTCGGCGCGGCACATTAAGCTGAGCGACGAGGATCTTATCTTTCACAACCTGATTGCCGAGATTGCCGGCAACGCGGTCGTGATGCTGGTCCTTGAAACCCTGCGGACACTGATGACCTCTCTGCGCGATCAGGTGGTGGGTGACCGTCCAGAACGCACCATTGCCGAACACCGTGCCCTGGTGGATGCCGTGGCCAGCGCATCCCCGGACGCGGCCCGCCAGGCCATGCTTGATCATCTGCGTTCCGTCCGGCTGCACGCCGCCCCCCTCATCACCCCCGCTCTTACTACTCCCCCTCTGACCTCCCAAGGAGAAGACAATGCGTAAATCCCAGTTTCTGATGGCCTTTCTAAGCGCCGCCTTCCTGAGCGCCGCTTCCGCCTCGGCACAGACCCTGACCGTGGGTCTGGACGCCGATCCGCCCCGCCTGGACCCCGCGCTGTCTACCGCGCTGGTGGACCGGCAGGTGATGAACCAGATTTTCGACAAGCTGGTGGATCTGGACGTGAACCTCAAGGTGGTCCCGGCACTGGCGACCTCCTGGAAGGTCACCAACGGCGGCCTGACCTACACCTTCAAGCTGCGCAGCGGCGTGAAGTTCACCGACGGCACCGTGCTGGACGCCGCCGCCGTCAAGTACGGGCTGGACCGCAACCGGACGCTGGAAGGCAGCGCCCGCAAGAACGAGATGAACAGCATCAAGGAGGTCAAGGTCATCGATGCCCAGACCATCCAGATCAACTTGGCGCAGCCGTACGGGCCGCTGCTGGCGGTGCTCACTGACCGCGCGGGCATGATCGTCTCGCCCACGGCGGCCAAGAAAGCCGGCGCGGATTTCCAGAACAACCCGGTGGGCAGTGGCCCCTTTGCCTTCGTCAGCCGGGTGCGGCAGGACAACATTACCCTCAACGCCAACAAGAGCTACTGGGGCGGCGCGCCCAAGATCGACAAGCTGGTCTACCGCCCCTTTACCGACGGTGACGTGCGCTACGCCAACCTGCTGTCGGGCGCGGTGCAGGCCATCACGCCGATTGACCCCAAGGACATCAGCAAGCTGGAGCAGAACGCCAAATTCAACGTCCTGAACTACCCCGGCATCGGCTTTCAGGGCGTGTGGTTCAACGTGACCCGCGCGCCGTTCAATAACAAGAACTTCCGGCAGGCGGTGGCGGCCACCATCGACCGCGAGGCGATTGCCAAGAGCATCTTCTACGGCACCGTCACGCCCGCCGCTGGCCCCTTCCCGCCCGGCACACCCGCCGCGTCCTCGGCCATCACGGTCCAGAAGCCCAACATCGCCCTCGCCAAGGAGAAACTGGGCGGGAAGCCTCTGTCGTTCACGCTCCTGACAGTGCCCGGTAGCGTGACCACGCAACTGGCGCAGGTGTACCAGGCCATGTTCGCGCAGGCCGGCATCACCGCCAAGATCGAGCAGGTTGAATTCGGCACGCTGCTCGACCGCGCCGACAAGCAGGACTACGACGCCCTGATGCTGGGCTGGAGCGGACGTCCCGATCCCGACGGCAACATCTACGACTTCTTCGTCACGGACGGCACCAACAACCAGGCCGGGTACAGCAACAAGACGGTGGACAGCCTGCTGGCCAAAGCCCGGGCCCAGACCGCGATGTCCGCCCGCACGGCCACCTACAACGTCGCGCTGAGCACCATCATCAGCGACACGCCCTACACCTGGGTGTACTTCCAGCGCAACCTCGTGGCGAGCGTCAAGGGCCTCACCGGCCTCAAGCCCATCCCGGACGGCATTCTGCGCTTCAAAGACGTTGACCTGAAATAACGAAGTGAGTCCGGCGGGGGCGGGCAGTCAGTTGTGCCCGCCCCTTTTGCCCTGTAGAAACCCTGTGGAACCAAGGAGGTCTAGTGGCTGTTTTCGCGTTACGCCGTCTGCTGTCGTCGATCCCCACCCTGCTGATCGTCACGGTCATCGTGTTCGCCATGGTCAAACTGCTGCCCGGTGACCCGGCCCGGCTGATTCTGGGCCAGGAAGCCACGCCGCAGGCCCTGGAAGAACTGCGCCGCTCCTTGGGCCTGGACCGCTCCCTGCTGCAGCAGTACCTCAGCTGGCTGGGCGGGGCCGTGCGGCTGGATTTCGGCACCAGCCTGACCGACAACAGCAGCGTGAGCCGGCTGATCGCCCAGAAACTGCCGGTCACGCTGGAACTCGCGCTGTTCGCCATGCTGATCTCGCTGCTGATCTCTCTGCCGGCCGGCATTCTCAGCGCGGTGCGGCGCAACACCTGGGTGGACCGCCTGCTGACGCTGCTGGCCCTGTCGGGCATCAGCCTGCCCAACTTCTTTCTGGGCATCTTGCTGATCTACCTGTTCAGCATCCGGCTGGCGTGGATTCCGGCCAGCGGCTACACCAGCCTGCTGGAGAATCCGGGCCGCAACCTGCTGCTGCTGCTGCTGCCCGCCATCACGCTGGGCGTCGGTTCGGCGGCGGTGTTGACGCGCTATCTGCGCTCCAGCCTCAGCGAGACGCTGAATCAGGATTACGTGCGCACAGCCCACGCCAAGGGGTTGCCCGGAGGACAGGTCATTTCCAAACACGCGCTGAGAAACGCCCTGATTCCCTTCCTGACCGCCTTCGGGCTGCAACTGGGCGGCCTGCTGGGGGGGGCCGTGATTACCGAGCAGATCTTCAGCATTCCCGGCTTCGGACGTCTGCTGGTGGACGCCGTGTTCACCCGCGATCTGCCCGTGATTCAGGGTGTGGTGCTGGTCTCGGCGGTGGCGGTCTTCCTGGTGAGTTTCCTGGTGGACCTGAGCTACGCGGCCGTCGACCCGCGCATTCGGTACAACTGATGGGGGCCAGCATATGACCACAACCCTTTCCAAGACGCCGGCCTCCGCCAGGCGGCGGCTGCCGGCCCCCCTGCGCCGCTTTCTGAGCAACCGGCTGGCGGTCATCGGCCTGTTCGTGCTGCTGGTGTTCGCCGTCTCGGCGCTGCTGGCACCCTGGGTGGCCCCGTTTGACCCGGCGCAGATCTTCTTCTCGGACCTGCGGGCAGCGCCCGGCGCCGCGCACATCTTCGGGGCCGACGAGCTGGGGCGCGACATCTTCTCGCGGGTGGTGTACGGGGCGAGGGTCTCGCTGAGCGCCGGCCTGATCTCAGTGACGCTGGCGCTGGTCTTCGGCGGCGGCATCGGCCTTGTTGCCGGCTACGTCGGCGGCTGGGTGGACGACGTGCTTATGCGGGTGGTGGACGCGCTGCTGGCGCTGCCGTTCCTGGTGCTGGCCATTGCGCTGGCGGCCATTCTCGGCCCCAGCCTGCAGAACACCATGATCGCCATCGCCATCGTGACCGCCCCGGCCTTTGCCCGCATCACGCGCGGCGAGGTGCTGTCACAGCGCGAGCGCGATTACGTCCAGGCCGCGCAGGCGCTGGGCGCGGGCGACGGCCGCCTGATCACCCGCCACCTGCTGCCCAACATCAGCGGCGCGCTGATCGTGCAGACCTCGCTGGCCATCGCCAACGCGATTCTGGCCGAGGCCAGCCTGTCGTTCCTGGGCCTGGGCATTCAGCCGCCCGCACCCAGCTGGGGCTCGATGCTCAATGCTGCCCGCGGCTACCTGACCGACGCGCCGTGGATGGCCGTGTTTCCCGGCTTCGCCATCTTCCTGGCCGTGCTGGCCTTCAACCTGATCGGCGACGGCCTGCGCGAGGCGCTGGATCCGCGCAGCCACAAATCCTGACCTTGCCCCCTCTCCCCTGACCACCGAGGTTCCTATGCCCACGTTTACTTCCATCCGTCAGCCGGTCTATGCCCGTCAGGGCATGGTGGCCACCAGTCAGCCGCTGGCCGCCCAGGCCGGACTGCACATGCTGCGCGAGGGCGGCAACGCCATCGACGCCGCCATTGCCACCGCCGCCGCCCTGACCGTGGTGGAACCCACCAGCAACGGCATTGGCGGGGACCTGTTTGCCCTGGTCTGGGACGACGGCGCGCTGCACGGCCTCAACGGCTCCGGGCGCTCACCCCAGGCCCTGAGCCTGGATGCGCTGCCCGGGGGCCAGATGCCCACCCACGGCTGGCTGCCGGTCACCGTGCCGGGCGCCCCGCTGGCTTGGGCCGATCTGCACGCGCGCTTTGGCCGCCTGCCGTTCGCGCAGGTGCTGGCCCCCGCCATCCACTACGCGCGTCACGGGTACCCGCTGTCGCCGGTGCTGGCCGAGAACTGGCGGCGTGGCATTGAGGCCCACCGCGCCCGCACCGGGCCGGAGTTCGACGAATGGCGGCGCGTGTTTGCCCCGGACGGCTTTCAGGCCCAGGCCGGCGAACTCTGGCAGTCGCCGGATCATGCCCAGACCCTGGAGCGCATCGCGGACAGCGCCGCCGCTGACTTTTACGAGGGTGAGCTGGCCCGCAAGACCGATGCCCACGCGCGCGCCACGGGGGGACTGCTGCGCCTGGAGGACCTGGGCGAGCACCGCAGCGAGTGGGTCACGCCCATCAGCCGGGCCTACCAGGACCACCGCCTGTGGGAGATTCCGCCCAATGGCCAGGGGCTCGCGGCCCTGGTGGCGCTGGGCATTCTCGACGGCCTGGATCTACCGCCCCGGCACGATGATCCAGCCGGCATGCACCTGCAGATCGAGGCGATGAAGTTGGGCTTCGTGGACGCCCACCGCTACGTGGCCGATCCGCAGCACGGCCCGGTGCCGGTCGAGGCGCTGCTGGCGGAACGTTACCTGGCCTCGCGCCGTGCACAGATCGGCGCCGTGGCCATCGATCCCCAGGCCGGGGACCCGGACAGCCACGGCACGGTGTACTTGGCCGCCGCCGACCGGGACGGGCAGATGGTCAGCCTGATCCAGAGCAACTACATGGGCTTCGGCAGCGGAGTCGTGGTGCCGGGCACGGGCATCGCGCTGCAGAACCGCGGCCATAATTTTTCTCTGGAAGCCGGCCATCCCAACGTGCTGGCCCCGCGCAAGCGCAGCTACCACACCATCATCCCCGGCTTCCTGACCCGGCAGGACGGCGTCCCGATGGGTCCCTTCGGGGTTATGGGCGGGTTCATGCAGCCCCAGGGCCACCTGCAGGTCACCGTGAACACGGTAAAGTACGGCATGAATCCGCAGCAGGCGCTGGACGCCCCGCGCTGGCAGTGGACCGGCAAGACCACCGTGGAGGTCGAGCATGAACTGGGCGGCGCGGCGGCGCGGGCCCTGCAGGCACGCGGGCACAATGTCGTGGTGCAGCTCAACCCGAACGCCTTCGGGCGCGGTCAGATCATCTGGCGCGATCCGGCGACCGGCGTGCTGACCGGCGGCAGCGAGTCGCGCACCGACGGTCAGGTGGCCGCATTTTGATCCTGCTGGTCACGCTGGCCATCGGTCTGCTGGCCGGCGTCCTGGGGGCGATCCTGGGGCTGGGCGGCGGCGTGGTGGTGGTTCCGGCGCTGGAGTTCCTGCTGCCGCGCCTCGGGCAGGAGATCACCATCGGGCAGGCCGTGGCCATCAGTCAGTTCAGCGTGCTGGCGGTCGGGCTGTCCGGCGCAGCGGCGTACCTGGGCCAGGGGCTGGTGCGCGCCCGCACCGGCTACCTGCTCTCGCCGTACACCATCGTGGGCGGCACGGTGGGCAGCCTGCTGGGGCTGGTGCTGCCGGCCCAGGCGGTGGCCACGGTGTTTGCCGTGCTGCTGCTGTACTCCGCGTACAACCTGCTGCGCGGCCTCAAACGCATCGAGGTGGAGCGTGAACCCAGCCGCCTGGTGCCGCCGGCCATGACCTTCGCGGGCGTGATGAGCGGGCTGCTGGGCATCGGCGGCGGCACGGTGCAGGTCCCGGTGATGAACCTGCTGGGCGGGCTGCCGATCCGTCAGGCCATTGCCACCAGCACCTTCATCATGGGCCTGACCGCGGTGGCCAACGCCCTGATCTACCAGGCGGGAGGACTGCTCGACGCCCGGCTGGCGTGTGCCGTGGCCCTGGGCGTGCTGGTCGGGGCCAGGGCCGGGGCCGGGCTGCAGCGGCGCATTCCGGACCGGCAGCTCAAGGTGTTCTTCTCGGCGCTGCTGGTGCTGACCGCCACGCAGCTGCTGTGGAAATACTGGGGGAACGCATGACCGGTGACCACGAAACGCGGATTCTGCCCGCCTGGCTGTACCCGCTGTGTTTCTGGCTCGCGTTGCCGACGCTGCTGGTCAGCGTCCTGGTGCCGGGCTGGCAGGCGGTGGGCGTGTGGTTCATGATGGCCGTGCCGGCCTTTGCCGCGCTGGTGGTGGCGGTCACCCAGTGGCGGCATGACCGCCGGGTCAGCGTGGCCGCGTTTACCGCCCTGGCCGGGCTGGCCCTCGTGATCGGCGTGAGGCAGCTGATCGGTTAGTGCAGGTGATCGGTGGGTGCACCCGGCTGGAAATGCCGACCGGACGACGCGGAACGTTCCCTGTGGGGGGGTTCCGCGTCTTTGTCGGTCAGGACCGGCCGGGCGCCCGGGCTTTGTGCGGCTGCCGTTGTCCGGCAGCTGGCCGCAAGGTTCAGTTCAGCCTGTGACTGTGCTGTGAGGACACTTGAAGGACACTGGGGCATGCTGGCCCGCCCTCCCATCCGGTCCCTGCCTGTTCTGGCTGGCTACCTGGTGATCTACGCGGCATGGCTGCTGCTGGGGGCCCCTGCAGGTTCCCTGGGCTCTCTGCCAGCGAACCTTGCCATCATCCCGCCGTTTCTGCTGGCCTCGCTGATGGTCTGGCGGGTCTCCCGACTGCCGCGGGTTCCGGCGCCGCGCACCTGGCGCCTGCTGGCGTACGGCCTGCTGGCCTGGGGGCTGGGCGCACTCACGTATGCGGTTTACGACCAGCTGGGCCTGTCTCCCTTTCCGTCGCTGGCGGACCTGGGGTATCTGGCCGCGATGCTGTGGCTCACCGCAGGCCTGATGTCCCTGCGCCGCGAGCGGCTGGGCACGCTGCACACCCTCAGTTTCCTGACCGACGCCGCGCTGGTCACGCTGGTCCTGAGCGACCTGCTGTGGAGACTGAGCCTGAAAGACATCCTCTCAGACACCAGCCTGTCCCGCCTTGCGCTCTGGATCTCCCTGGCGTATCCCGCCCTGGATCTGTTGCTGTGTGCCGCCACGGTCACGCTGGCGCTGTGGCGTCCGCTGGGCATCAAACGGCGCGTCGTGGCCCTGCTGGCGGCGGCAGGGCTGGGTTTTCTGGTCACCGACGTGGTGTACATAGACCTGGTGGCCGGTGGGGGGTACGCGCCGGGCAATGTGGTCGACCTGGGCTGGCCGCTGGCCGCGCTGCTGATGGCCTGGGCAGCGTGGCGCAGCGCTCAGGTGACCTCAAGCAACATGTCGCCCCGTGTGTCACGCGAGGGCTGGAAAAGGCTGCTGCCGCATTACGCGGTGCTGGGCGTGTTCGTGGTCTACCTGATGACCCATCTGCGTGCGCCCCTGGACGACGTACAACTGGGGATCTTGTGGCTGACCGTGGTGCTGTTCGTGGTCCGGCAGTTTCTGGTGCTGACCGATTATCAGCGGCTGCAGCTGAGCCTGACCCACCGCGCCGAACACGACCCGCTGACCGGCGTGCGCAACCGGGATGATCTGGAGGTCCGTCTGCAGCTGCAGATTGACGAGGCCCACAGCTGGAACGGCAGCGTTGCGGTGCTGTTCGTCGACCTGGACCGCATGAAGGAGATTAACGACACCTTTGGCCATCCGGTGGGTGACCGTCTGCTGCGGGCGGTGGCCGACCGGTTGATGGCCCAGCTGCCCCCCGCCGCAGTGATCTCGCGGTTCGGCGGTGACGAGTTTGTCGCGGTTCTTCCCACACGGGGTGCAGAGGAAATCGCCGGGGTGGCCCAGGCGCTGCTGGACACCGTGGGGCGGCCGTACCAGATCGGGCCTGAACTGCTGCACATCTCGGCCAGCATCGGGGTCTCGCTGGCGCCCGGCGACGCCGCCGACGCCGCCTCGGCGATTGAGCAGGCGGACATGGCGATGTACCGGGCCAAACAGGCCGGCAAGGGCACCTGGCGCTTTGCCAACGAACAGCTCAACAGCCTGCACATGCCCCAGGCCAGGCTGGAGGTGCTGCTGCGCGGCGCCCTGGGCCGGGGCGAGTTCACCCTGGCCTACCAGCCGCTCATCGATCTCGGCAGTGGCCGGGTCCGCAGCTTCGAGGCCCTGATGCGCTGGACCTCACCGGAACTGGGGCCGGTCTCTCCGGCCGACTTTATCCCGGTGGCCGAGACGCGCGAGATGATGGGCGGCCTGGGCCGCTGGGCGCTGCACGAGTCCGTCCGCGAGATGTGCGCGTGGCAGGCAGAGCTGCCCGGCGTCAGCGTGGCCGTCAACGTTTCAGCCACCCAGTTTGCCCACGAAGATTTCGTGGACAGTGTGCGCGCGGCGCTGCACGAGCATGGCAGCGCCCCGCACCTGCTGACCCTGGAACTGACCGAGAGTGCCGTGCTGGCCGACGTGGCCCAGACCCGGCAGAAACTGCAGGACCTGGGCACGCTGGGCGTCCGTGTGGCCCTGGATGACTTCGGGACCGGCTACTCCAGCCTGGGCCAGCTGCGCTCGCTGCCGGTGGACGTCCTCAAGATTGACCGGGTCTTTACCCAGGACAGCGAGACCGACGCGGCTTTTCTGCGGGCGATGATTTCCATGGGCCATAGCCTGGGGCTGGAAGTGGTGGCCGAGGGCATCGAGAACGCCTCCACCCTGGCCCGGCTGCAGGCCCTGGGCTGCGATCTCGGCCAGGGTTACCACCTCGCCCGGCCCCAGCCCGCTGCCCAGGCCGTGGCCGGAATGGTCCAGTTCCGCCTGTCCTCCGGGACCGGCCCCTTGCAGCTGAACCGGTAGAGCGGGCGGAGCGCAGACCTGGGCCGGGTCCCGTCAGATCGCTGGGTGGGCCGCAGCCCATTGAGGTTCTGCCACGCCGCCGTTCACCACCAGGAGGCAGTGGGCCGGCTGCCTAGAGGCTGCCAAGAACCCTACCCAAGAAAGGGCCTGATTTTCGCCAACATCAGAACGCAAGCAGCGACGAAA
>NZ_BMOL01000027.1 GCF_014647055.1 Deinococcus aerolatus
CGGTCTGGTCAGCGTAGCCGCTGACCGGGGCGAAGTGACTTGGCCCGTGGTCCTGTCCGAGGGGTTCATTCCATTGACCCACAGTCCAGCGCAGCGTCCCGTGATCACTGTTCTCAGCGAACAGGAGGTTATCCATCGAACTTCCCCCCCAATCCCAGCCTGAACGCCCTCGGCTATGACAAGCGTGACCGCGTGGTGGTCTTTCATGCCGATGACCTGGGCATGTGCCAGGCCACCGTCAGCGCGTATCAGGAGCTGCACGGGGCCGGTCTGCTCTCCTCCGCCGCCGTGATGATGCCGTGTGCCTGGGCGCCGGCGGCGGCGCAGGCCATTCGCGCCCTCCCCACAGCAGACGTGGGCGTCCACTGGACCCTGACCAGCGAGTGGAGCGCGTCCCGCTGGGGACCGCTGACCTGTGCGCCCGCGTTGACCGATGGGCAGGGCTATTTCCACATCGGGGTCGCGGAAGCCAGGCAGGCCCATCCGGCCACCGTCCGCACGGAACTGGCCGCCCAACTGGACCGCGCCCTGGCCTGGGGCCTGGACATTACAGAAAAGGGTGTGGGTGGAAAGCCCACGGTTTTAACCATGGGATGCAGAACCCACGCCTCCCGCAAGGGAGGCCGGGCTGATGCTTATGTCTGAAGCGAAAGCGCCGCCGCGTGCTATGCTGGAACGGCAATGCCCCCGCGCTGTTAGAGCAGCCGGGAGCGTGGCAGACACCTTCAAAGGAGGTGACGCCCATACAAAGTACCACGCACAGAAAAGCGTTCCGCTACCGTCTGCGCCCCACCAAGGCTCAGGAGGCCGCGCTGCTGGAGCAACTGAGGCTCTGCCGCAACCTGTACAACGCGGCTCTTCAGGAGCGCCGGGACGCCTACCGCAAGGCGGGGAAGACGATCACGGCCTACGATCAGATGAAGTACCTCAGAGAGATCAAAGAGGCGCTGCCCGAGTACAAAGGCGTCTACAGCCAAGTGCTTCAGGACGTTCTCAAGCGGCTGGAGAAGGCGTTCAAGGCATTCTTTCGCCGCGTGAAGGCAGGACAGACACCGGGTTATCCGCGTTTCAAAGGGGCAGGCTGGTACGACTCCATCTGCTATCCGCAGTCTGGTTTCAGCGTGGCGGGCGACGTGGCCTACTTCTCCAAAATCGGCAACATCCGACTCAGGCTCAGCAGACCGCTGGAAGGCAAGATCAAGACGGCCACCATCACGCGGGACTGCGGGGAGTGGTACGTCAGCTACGTCTGCGAAGTAGAAGCCCAGCCGCTTCCGGCTACCGGGTCGGCTGTGGGCGTGGACGTGGGGATTACATATTTCTGCATCACCTCCGATGGGGAGTTCACCGAGAATCCACGCTATTTCAAGTCGAGCATGGCGAAGCTGCGCGTGAAGCAACGTTCCCTCAGCCGCAAGAAGCGCGGTTCAGAGAGGCGCAAGAAGGCGAAGGGTGCGGTTGCGAAGTTGCACCGCAAGGTCAGCCGTCAGCGTCTCGACTTTCACCACAAGACCGCCGCCAAGTTGATTCGGGAGAACGATTTGGTGGCGCACGAAGACCTGAACGTATCGGGGATGGGCAGGGGGAATCTGGCCCGGTCTATCCACGATGTCGGATGGGGTCAGTTCTTTTCTCTCCTGTCCCAGAAGGCTGCAAGCGCCGCTCGGACAGTGATCGCCGTAGACCCCCGCTACACCTCGCAGGCGTGCCACAAATGCGGCCATACCTGCAAGGCGAACCGGGTCAGTCAATCGCAGTTTGTGTGTCAGAGTTGCGGCCACACGGCGAATGCTGATTGGAACGCCGCCCTGAACATCCTGGGCAGGGCTTGCCCGTCAGTGGAAAACGTAGCGCTCGGCGCAAGCGTTCACTGAGAATCCCACGGATTCATCCGTGGGAGAGTCAATCCATTGGCGACGTGATGTACCGCGTGCAGGGCAGTGCATTCCATGGCCGGCCGCACGGACAGGACGCCGATGTCCTGCTGGCCATCCAGACGCTGTTTTTCCGGGCGGGCTGTCCGGACAACAACTCCGTCGAGGTCACGGCTTCTGGCCTGCTGAGCATGAGCGGCCACGCGCGCAATGGCCAGTACTACACCCGCCTGCGCGAGTCGTTGCTGCGGCTGTGGGGCGTGAAATGGACGATGGTTCGAACCCTTTGGGACGAGCGTCAGCGTCAGCATCGCGGCGACACCACCGCGACCAGCCTGATCGCCGAACTGCGTCTGGTCGACCAGTCGACTGGGCAGCACCGGCCATTCGAGGTGCGCGAGATCAGTGAGGCCAGCCCGATCGAGATTACCCTCGTTCCCTCATTTGCGGCGTCTATTCGCGCGGGCCTGTTTCAAATTCTGGACGGCGAGTTGCTCGCGCGCCTGGGACAGCCGCAGGCCCGCAGTCTGTACCGGGTGCTGCAGGCGCACCGGGTGACTGGCGACGGCTCCCTGGTCAGCGAATTGTCATTCGCATTGCGCGACTGGCTCACCGCCTGTGGCCTGGAGGACGAGCGCGTCGACAACGCCAAACGGATGCTTGACCTGGCACATGATCGCCTGCGGGCTGAGGGCTATCTGCACGAGGTGGCGTTTACTGGCCGGGGCAAGGCCGGCCAGATCACGTACACCTTCCTCGCGGCTCCAGAGCCCGAGGCCGTGGAGCGCCTGCTGGACCGGGGCGTGACCCGGCCGGTGGCAGAAGCCCTGGCGGCCGACCATCCCCAGCGCATTACACCCGCCCTGCAGATCATCGACGAACGTCTCAAAACCGGCTGGAAACCACGCTCGCTCCCTGCGTCGGTGGTAGACGCGGTCCGGAACCCAGTCAAATGGGGCTACGCAGCCACTGAGAAGCCCTTCAAGGCCCTGGCGAACAAACGGGTGGGCAAGAAGGGCGGGGGGGATGTGGCCCCGGCCCCCACGACCGCCGAGACGATCCTGGTCCTGATGAAATTGAAGCTCGGCCGCGCCCCGTCCCCGCAAACTGTGGAGGCCATCTACGAATTGAGTGATCCCGGAATGGTGGCGCTTCTGGACGCACTCAAACGGCCCAAAAGCGAGGCGCTGCCTCTGGTGATGGCCCTTCTTCCCACCGAGCTCTAGCCGGAAGTTCAGCCGCAGTAGCCCACCGCAACACGCGGGAGGAGTGTTCCTCCGCCCCATCGTCCCCAAGAAGCTGTGCCAGCGCGGCGGCCCCGCCTGCACGGCCTCATGCCGGAGCTTCGGGTGAAGGCCGACGCTCCCGCCGAGACTCCAGACCAGTTCCTGCGTGGGCGGTCCCAGCGCCGGCGAACAGCGAAGTGTGGGCATCTCCAGAACCGCGTGTAAGGCCTGAATGAATTGGCCTTTCGTCTGTCTCGCCCGTCGTTCCGCGTCTCATCAACTGTGGCAGTGCTGTCAGGACGTCGGGCGGACACGCGGGGTTTATGGGGGGCATCAGCAGCACGTTCGTCGATTGGGCCAGGGCCAGAGTAAGCGCAGGGCTCTGCAGGGCCGATCGGGGCAAGAGTGAGGGGGGCAACTCGCGCTCCAGCGCTGCACCAACTTTTGCGTCACATTTCATGACCCAGTATGCAATCTATCACATCTTCACACAAAAATGCCCTGACACTCGTGTGGTGAAAAATGGTGACGCTAGCTGTCACTGAGTACCCGGGCTGGGTCCGGGACGTCGTTCAGGCGCTGCGGACGCGGCGAGCCCAGGGGTTCAAGCCGCGGTCGCTGGGCGGGGCGATGGTGGACGCTGTGCGCAATCCGGACAAATACGTCGGCGCGTCTCCCCTGCCTGCCGCTGCACCACGCGCCGGCGCCAGGACGAAGTCTAAACCCGAACCGCAGCCGATGCTGCTGCCCATGACCCGGGAAAAATCGCTGGGCATGATCGGCAACGCCGCCAAGATCAAGCTGGGCCGCGCGCCCCACGCTACAGCGCTTGAGAAGCTCGCCGGGCTGCCTGTGGAAGCGGTGGCGGGGCTGGCTGCGGCCGCGCGTGGGCGGTTGACTTGGAGGGTGCGGCCCAGCGCCTGCGCCGAACACTGGGAGGCGGAGAAGACGCAGGCTCCAACCCTCGCACCTCCTGGTCTGAAAAAGTGGGATACCTTTGGGCCGTTCCCGGCGGCTTTCAGAGCGTCAACCGGCGTTCTGCACCGACTTTGAACGCCAAGGTGATGGGATACCTTTGGGCCGAAGCGGAAAAATGCCGCTCCAGACGGAATTATCTTCTGGGATACCTTTGGGCCGTTGGTGGGACACTTTTGGGCCGATTTTTTGGGACACCTTTGGGCCGAATCGAGACTTTAGAGCTCCTGGCGCATGTTTCTGGCATTTGACCACTTGCTAGGATAATTTGGGATACCTTTGGGTCGTCAGATCAAAATTCTGGGATACTTTTGGGCCGTTGGCCCGAAATTTTGGGATACCTTTGGGCCGTTCTGGTCCAAAAGTACCGTCTAGGACAGAAAATGCCTCCTTCTCTGTTGTTGTTTTCTTTTATTCTTTAATCAGGAAGAACAACGACATGTACCGAAAAAAGCCGCCACAACTCCCTCCCCTGCTCACGGAGCGCAATCTGGACCGCCTAGGCTTCTTCAGCATCCAGACGCGCCTCTCGGCAGAATCCGCCTGGAAGAGCCAGTTCCAGGTGGGCGGACGCATGATTGAGGTGCATGGCGAGGGGACCCGGGGACGCCCACACGGGGCAGACACCGACATCATGCTGGGGCTGGAACAGCTGTTTGTCGCGCAGGGCAGCCCAGAGGACAACTGGATCCACACGACGCCCAACGCGCTGCGGGAAGCGGCCATGATGACCAAGAATGGCCGTGCGTTCCGGCGGATTCGTGAAGGCTTGCTGCGCATCTGGGCCGCTGGATTCATCGTCCGCGAGGGCTGGGTGGATCCCGCAGGCCGCCCCGTCCGCTTCAATGCCGCCTTCCGGTTGTTTGAAGAACTGCGGTACTGGGAAAAGGAGACCAGCGACCTGCCGGAACTGTTGCCCGACGCCCGACTGAGCGTGCGGCTCTCGGATCAGCTGGCGTCCAGCATCCGGGCCGGCTTCACCCACGCCCTGCGGCGCGAGGTGCTGACCCACCTGGAGCAGCCGCACTCCCGCGCGCTCTACCGCCTGACCGAAGCCCACCGGTACGCGGATGACGGAACCATGCTGCGCACCCTGAGCGTCCCCCTGCTCGACTGGCGGGAGGCCTGCGGCATCCGCGAGGAGCGGGCCAGCAAGGTGATGCGGGCGCTGGACACCGCGCATGAGGAACTCGCAGCTGCAGGCTACCTGGCCGACATTCAGGTGACGGGCCGCGGGCAGCGGCAGACCCTGGACTACGTGTTCCGGCAGGAAAACGAGCCGGATCCTGCACTCGTGCGCTTGCTGCGCGAATACCGGATTGGCGGTCCGCGCGCCGTTCAGCTTGCGACGGATTTTCCGCAGCGCGTCGAAGCGGCCGTCAGGTACTACGATCAGGTCAGGGCCCAGGGCAAGGTGATCCGGAATCCGCCGGGCTTTATTGCCGACATCATCGCCGACGCTGAGAAGTACGAATTGCCCAGCAGTTTTTCGGTGACTCAGTCTCCGGATGAAGCGCGGCAGGCACAGGCTGTGCGTGCCTCCCAGAGTGAGCGTGAGGCGCATGAACTGCACGAGACCCGGCTGGCCCAGCAACTGGCCCTCTCGCCCCAGGAGCAGTGGAAGGAGGTGGGGGCCACCCTGCTGCTGCTGCTGAAAAAGCCGCTCTCAAGCGAGGAGTTAAAAGCGCTGCAAGACCGGTGTCGTTCGGGGGAACTGCAGGCGGTGCGCCTGGCCCATGAGGCGGCGCGGGCGACGGCGACGCTTGAGCTGCAAGACTTTGTAGTTAAGCTCAAAGCGCAACTTAAAGCCCCGGGGGCCTGACCAAGAGCGTGTTTATAAAGGGTCAGGCCCGATGGCAACAAGCTTGAGGTGTGAAACGCTAGCCATACTCATCGGACCTCACCCAAGCCCAGTTTGGGCGGCTCGAACCCTTGCTTCCCGCTGCCAAATCAGGAGGTCGACCGTACGCGGTCGACCTCCACGAAGTGCTGTGCGCGATTCTGTACGTGTTGCAGGGTGGCATTGTCTGGAGAAATCTGCCGCATGACTTTCCGGCGTGGCAGACCTTGGACTCGTACTTTCGCCGTTTTGAAGTTAATGGTTCGTGGGAAGCGATCAATCGTGTCCTGGTACGGAACACCAGAGTGGCGGCGGGGCGCGACCCGGAGCCGAGTGCGGGCATCAGAGACGCCCAGACAGTGCGCTGCGCCCCGCAAGCGGGGCCACGTGGTGTGGACGCAGGGAAAAAGACCAACGGGCGCAAACAGCATATTTTGACCGATACGGTGGGCTTGTTGCTGGTGGTGCTGATCACAACGGGAGACATTCAGGATCGTGATGGCGGGAAAATGGCATTGATGTATATGCGGAGGCGCTTTATGCGCCTCCGTCACGTCTGGGCCGATAGCGGTGATCGGGGCAAGCTCGGCACATGAACGCTGGAAACACTGGGCTGAACACTGGAAATTATCAAACGCAGCGACAAGGCCAAAGGGTTTCAGGTGCTGCCCCGTCGCTGGGTGGTGGAACGCCCATTGGCTTGGTTGACGTCCCTCTCCCGGATGGGCCAGTCCCGTTCCAAGCAGATGGCCGTGAAAATCTCCATCAGGCGTTCGCGGGACGGGCCAAAGAACGAATGGCGGCGGTCGTCCTTCGGAGTGAACACCAAATGGTGGCTCAAATTGAAGTGTGCGTGTCGTGTGGCGCGTTCACCAGCCATGTGCATATGGGTAGCGCATTCCAGCCTGCTGCAGGTGGCCCCGCGCCGCCTGCAGAGACGAAAAGCGCCCCCGATAGAAGCCACTCTCTCTAATCGCGGCTGTCGAGGTGGCCACCTGCGAAGCGCCGTAGGGGCGCAGCCGGGTCCTGACCACCGTTACGGCGCTGGGCCGCTCAACCGTGTTACGTGGTGAATGTGTGAAAGTATAATAGTGTGAACTGAACGTCTCACCTTTTGGTGGCGGTATGTTGGTTTAAAACCACAAAACAGGAGGGCGGTGATGTTGTGAAAACACACCTGTGTAATCTTCTGGTTGTGTTTTAGTGTGAAGCCGCGATCGGCTAAGTTGTGTGTTTGCGTGAGAGCATAATCCCACACAAACACACGCCAAACTGATCATGCTGCCCACGGCGTTTTGGAGAGACCCTCATCGATTCAATACTTGTATGGAGGTGTGGTCATGTGTTGTCACACAATCGCACTTCCATAATCTCACGCTTACGTCGTTCTGCGTTCCTGTGCGTCCAGTGCGGCGACGAGCATCTGTTCAGCCAGTTCCTGAACGGTCGTGTCCCGCTGCACCGCCAGCAGTTTGAGGCGTTTGTGCGTCGGCGCCTTGAGCGCCACATTGACGCGCCGTTCCGGCGGTGTCGGCGTCTCCGGGAGGGCGCTCGCCTCGGCCTGCGGACGCGGAACCTCGGCCGATCGGCGGGCCGCCCCCAGAATGCTGCTGGCGTCCGTGGACTTTTTGCTCACAGATGGACCCCCAGATTGGTGAGTGCTTCTTTGAACGGCGGGGTCAGGTGGGCCGGGATCATGTTTCCGAACGCCCGCTGGTAGTCCACCGCTTTGCGGATCTGGGCCACCACCGGGTAGCCCAGTTGCTCGAGCGTCGGCCCCATGGCGGCGCTGACATTGTCGTGTTCCATGCGGTTCAGCACAAACCCCAGCTGAACGCCCTGCTGCAGCTCAACCTCGCTCAGGGCCTGGACGGTTTCCTGCAACCGGTCCATCTCACCTGCTCCGGGCAGAAGCGGCACCAGCAGCACGTGGGACTGCCGGGCCGTGTCCTGCAGGATCCGGATGTCGTTGGGCGGCGTATCGACCACCAGGAAGTCGAGCCCAACCATGCTGGTGGCCTCGATCGGTCCGATCACCTGGTAGGGGAGAGGCACCTCGCCCTTCTGCGCCCCGTGCTGCCACCCCATCGCGCTGCCTTCCGGGTCGCGGTCCAGCAGGGCCACCCGGTGGCCCGCCGCTCCCAGCACCTGGGCCACGCCCACCGACACCAGGGTCTTGCCCACCCCACCCTTACGGCTCAACACACTGATTACCTTCACAATCCCATTGTTTCACACCATTGTTTTGAGAGCAAATCAAATTATCACACAAATGTAAAACAGGGCTTGTGAGGAACAATGTTTCTGTGATTTTGCGTGACGCTGACGGTGGGCCCTCCATCCCTGTAGGAGACGGGGGAGGCGGAGCCCGAATACCTGTGTGGCAGGGGAGGAAGCGTTGTCACCTGCCATCTGGATGGGGAGAAGGAAGAGGGGAGACCGACGCGCCACCGGCTGCCGGGATCACTCAATGGTTTCCGCGGCCGCCAGCGCCGCACGGCGGGTATTGACGTCGAGTTTGGCGTACACGGCTGAAGTGGCGATGGAGGCGTGGCCCAGGACGTCGGCCACCACGTGCAGGTCCCTGGTCGCGCGGTACAGCCGGGTGTCTGCCGTCCGGCGCAGCGCGTGGACGCCGCACAGCGTCTCGTCCAGGCCCAGCAGCTGGCCGTAGCCGGCGACCACGGAATACAGGCTCCGGTTCGAGAGGCGCTGGCCCCGGGCGGCCGGTTGAAACGAGAGCAGCAGCGCCCCCTGATCCACCTGGGTGTCTGCAACCACGGCGCGGCGGGCCACCAGCCAGGTCTGCAGGGCGGCCAGCGTCCCGGGCGGCAGATCGACGGTCCGGGCTTTGTGCCCCTTGCCGTGCCGGACGCGCAGGCGGGCAGAGCGCAGGTCGACGTCGGCGACGTCCAGGCGCACCATCTCGTCGAGGCGCAGGCCCAGCCGCACGCCGAGCAGCAGGATGACGGTGTCCCTGGCCTGACGCTCGGGCGCGTGGCCCTGGGTCTGGGGCAGCGCCAGGAGTTCGGCGAGCAGCGCGGTGGGAAAGGCGTTCTTGCGTTCGTGCGCGGCCGTGCGGGCGCGGGGTGCGCGGGTGGCGCGGGCGGGTCCGCAGGTGCAGCAGGTACTGCTCGACGTGCTCGTCGGCCAGCTGGTTGAGGGCCAGGGTCTGGGACCCGCTCCAGCACCAGCCCAGAAAATTGCGGACGGCGAGGTGGTAGTTGCGCAGGGTGCGTGGGCTGGTATCGGAGCCGGCGGCGCCCTTGAGGCGGACGTGGTAGGTGACCAGGTTGAGGGTGCCCAGTTGAAGTCCCTTGCTGCATCAGGTGCGGTTATGGCTGGAGCCGTTTGTCTGGGTGTGGCAAGCCTGGCGTGCCTATTGCACGGAACGACCACCTCGGCGACTCTTTCATTTGTTGGATCAGGTCGGATGAGGGACTCCTCTCCAGTTGTACGTGGCCTAAATATCGTCCAGAACGGGGAATCACGCATGAGTCAACGGACTACCAATAAGCAGGGCGCGAAGCAAGAAAACCAATCCCGCACGCCACGTAGGAACCGTTCGGCCTCGTCTAGGCCGGTGGCTGCGGGGTCAGCTTGTGTCGTGCCATTGCTGGAAAGAACAGCTCACCGGCGGAAGTATTCCAGCACTTCCGTGTGCATCTTTCGCAGACCTATCAGCACGCGAAGGCCGCACGTCATTTCTTCTCATGCCGTCTTCTCTTTTGTCCTATGTTGCTGCTCAACAATCCTGTCTTGCCGTGCATTCCAGGGTTGAGCAGCGTCACATGCGGAGACGACATGAACGAATCCCGCTCCACCCTGGCCCCCATGACTGAAGCCCCTGCCCGGTCCCTTGCCTACCGCCCGGAGCTCGACGGCCTGCGCGCCCTAGCAGTGCTGGCCGTCATCTTCTACCACTTCGGGATTCCGCCCTTCCGGGGCGGTTTCATCGGGGTGGACATCTTCTTCGTGATCTCAGGCTTCCTGATCTCGGGCATCCTGCGCCAGCAGATCGAGGGCGGCACCTTTTCCTTCGTCCAGTTCTACGTGCGCCGCTTTCGCCGCCTGATCCCCGCGTCCATCGCCGTGATCGCTGTGACCAGCCTGCTGGCCCTGCTGTTGTTCTCGCCGGAAATGCTGGCCGGTCACGGCAAGCTCAGTGTCATGTCCGCGTTCTCGCTGGCCAACCGCGAGCTGTACTTTGCCTCGGGCTACTTTGACCCCAGCGCGGCCACCAAGCCGCTGCTGCACATGTGGTCGCTGAGCGTCGAGGAGCAGTTCTACTTCGTATGGCCGGCCTTCATGCTGCTGTGCCTGCGCTTTCTCGGCAAGCGGATCACGCCGTGGGTGGTGGCTGCCGTCAGCGTGGTGTCGCTGGCTTTCTGTGTGGACCTCACGCAGCGCCTGCCGCAGGCGGCCTTCTACCTCACGCCGTACCGTATGTTCGAGTTCGGCTTCGGGGCCCTTCTGCTGTGGCTGCCGCTGTCGCTGGAACGCCGCTTCGGGCAGGTCACCGGCCTGGTGGGGCTGGCCGGCCTCCTGGTGATGGCCTGCGTGCTGTCGGACGGCTCCAGCTTCCCCGGCTGGAACGCGGTGGGCGTGGCGCTGCTCAGCGCCGCGCTGATCCACGGCAGCCGCACGGGCGTGGTGCACCGTCTGCTGAGCCACCCCGCCGCCGTGGGCCTCGGGGTGCTGAGCTACTCGCTATACCTGACGCACTGGCCGGTGTACGTGTTCTACCGCTTCATCGTCGAGCGTGACCTGGGCGTGGCGGATCAGGCGCTGCTGCTGGGCCTGACGGCGGCATCTGCGCTGGCGCTGTACCACGGCGTGGAGCGGCCCTTTCGGCTGGGCCGCCGCGCTCACAAGGACCGCACGCGGCGGCCCGCCCGGCTGTACCCGGTGGCCGCGCTGTACGCCCTGGTCATCGGTGCGGGCGCCCTGGCCCTGACCACCGACGGCCTGCCGGACCGCGCGCGGGTGAACGGCGTGGTGGCCCCCACCTCGGACACGCTGGAGCGGGCACAGGCCAGGTTCTGCCAGGGCAAAGACCCGCAGCCGCCCATCACCTGCGCCACCTCGGAGGACCGGCCACGCTCGGTGTACGTGTGGGGCGACTCGCACGCCAAGCATCTGGCCCCGGGGCTGGCCGGGGCGCTGCCGCAGCAGAACGTCAAGATCATCTTTACCTCGGCCTGCGTGCCGCTGTGGGGCGTCTCTGAGCTGCCGTACGCCCGCTCGCGCACGTCCAGGCGGGCCTGTGCCCAGCGCAACATGGACGCCCTGAAGTTCCTGGAAAGCCTGCCCCCGGCCCCGGTGATCATCGCGGCCCGCTGGAAGAACTACCTGACCACCCCGGAGTTGCGGCGCATCGGGCTTCAGGGCCTCAAGGACGTGACGGCGCGCCTGGAGCGCAGCGGGCACCCGGTCACGGTGATCGGCAACGTGATCGAGCCGGGGCCCGAGGTCATCGACTGCCTGCGCTCGCCAGACACGGCCATCACCCCGCGCGCCCGATGCCGGCCATTTGGCAGCGCCACCCGGGCATCCCTGGAGGCGAATGCCGCCCTGAGGGCGCTGGGGCCGGTGTTCTTTGATCCCACGCCGGTGTTCTGCACGCCGGCGTGTCAGGTGGCCGCTGGGCAGACCATGCTGTTCCGGGATGGCCATCACCTGAGCGATGAGGGCTCGCGGCGGCTGGCCGGGGCGCTGGTGCGGGCGGCGCCGCTTGTCGTCGGGCATCAGGTGGGTGGGGCCGGGCGCTGACCGGCCGGCGCGGCTTTGACCCGCGCCGGGTCGTGGGTAGAGGATTTCAAGGGAATGACGCGTTGTAGCGGTGGAGAAAGAGCCAGATCAGCATATCCAGATTGGCTTGCTTGCGGCTGAAGGACAGCGTGCGGCGGACCAGATGAGCCAATCGAACCCGAAGGGTGACATTGAATCGCTCCATATGCTGGGTGCCACCGATGCGGTGCAGCGCGCCAAAAACGACACTTTTGTAGGCCCCCAGGCGGTCTGTGTGACAGACCGCATCGAGGTATGGGTTGGGCAGGCCCTCCCACAATCCAAATGCACTCACTGCATCCCGCCGTCCCATAAAGCAACTCACGATTTTGCGCGTGTGTCGGTCCATGGCGAGCCAGATCCAGAGCTGATGGGTGTGCCGCATCACAAATGTGCATAATTCATCGCATTCCAGCACCAGCGCCGCTGGTGCTGGAATGCTCACCGTTTTGAGGACACCACCCCCTGTGGATCAATGCGGTGTGGCACGCTCTGAACCAGCGATTGCAGGTGATGACGAAACCAGGTCCGGCTGACCCCTACCACCCGGCAAATGCCGCGGTGGGAGATGCGCTCGGAGAGCAAACGATCCACCAGTTGCACCTGTTCAGCAGAAATTGGAGGCCGAGCGTGGTTCAGGGTGAATTGGAACGTGCAAACGCGGCAGAGGTAACGCTGCTTGCCTGTGTGCGTGGCCGTTTTTGACGATATAGACGCCTCCGCACTGCGGACACTTCAAACCGTTCATGCTTCATTGAACACCCGTCATGCTCGGAAGTCCACTACCCATCTTGGAGGGCATGGCGGAAGTTGGCGGCCCGCTGCCAGGAGATGAAACTGGGGTTCCCGGTCTGCGCAGCAAGATCGCCATGCTGAAAGAGGCGGCCTGAGCCTTGAGCTGTACCAGCCGCTCTCGCCCGCAGATCGCCGGAGGTATCGGCCCAGCCCGGCGGACATCGGGTCCTGGCACCTGGCGCTCAGGGTGACCGGGCTGGATCAGCTCGTGCAGATCAGCCGGGGCTGGGGCTGGCAGGTGCGCGGCAGGGTCGTGAGCGTTGAGGAGGGGCCCGGCCCCATTGGCGCGCGCCTGGTCTACCTGCACAACGCTGACGGTACCCTTCTGGAACTCGTCGAGCTGCCGGAAGCGGAGTAAAGATCGCCTGACCTCGTGCCCAGGAGAGCTTCATGGGCAGGAAGGCCGTGAGCGCACGTTGCCAGAGCGCAGGGGGGAGTGTCTACCTCTGCGCTCTGCCTCGCCCCTCCTTAGCCACGCCCAGTCCCATGAACCGTGTCCCCGCCCCCTGCGCTGCGTCTTCCGCCCTGCCTGCACACCCGATACTTCTTGACGGGAATCGCCCCCAGGCGGTGGGCGGAGGCACACGTGACGGCGCCCGACCAGGCTAACGCCCGTCCAGGAAGGTCAGCAGAGCGGCAGCCAAGTCCTCTGGAATCTCCTCGGACAGATGATGGCCGGACTTGAGGCCGTGGCCCCGCAAGTCCGGTGCCCACGGCTGCCAGATGCCCAGGATGTCGTCGTACAGGTCTGGATCATCCAGCAGCGGCCACAAGACCAGCGTGGGACACCCCAGCACGCGTCCGGCCCGCCGATCTGCGGCGTCATGCTCACGGTCAATCCCCAGGCCCGCGCGGTAGTCCTCCAGCATGGCGTGCACGGTGGCCGGATTGTGGACGGCGGCGTGGTAATCAGCGTAGGCCTCTTCCCCCATCTGTGCCCGTTTCTCGGGGGTATTGCCATACCAGACATCGGGATCTGCCAGGATGGAACGCTCGGGTTTCTCAGGCTGCCCGAAGAAGAACCAGTGCCACCACTGCCTGGCAAAGCGTTCACCCGCCCGTTCCAGAGCTTCCAGAATAGGCACGAACCCCAGAAAGGCCAGGTGAGAGACGCGCTCCGGGTGATCCATGGCCAGCCGGAAGGCCACATAAGACCCCCGGTCATGACCCGCCACAGCGAAGCGCGCATGGCCCAGGTGGGTCATCAGAGCTGCCATGTCACCCGCCAGTGCCCGCTTGGACATGCCGCTGTGGTCCGGTGTATCGGCGGGCTTGGAAGACTGCCCGTAGCCCCGCAGGTCTGGGCAGATGACCGTATGTGTCCGGGCCAGCAGCGGCGCGACGCGGTGCCAGGTGGCGTGGGTGCGGGGGTGCCCGTGCAGAAGCAGGAGCGGGGAGCCGGAACCGCCGTAGCGGACGCGCAACGTGGCTTCGGGAAGTTGGACCATCTCCAGCACAAAGCCATCAAACATGAGTGAAAGTAACACGCGGGTCTGCGGCGCTGCCTGCCCTTTCCGCTCCACCACACCTCGGCTTCCGAAAAGAAGCCCATCCGCATCTTCGCAATGCCCCGGACTTAGGGAATCGACGGAGGTCCGGCTTGCCGGCGGTCACGTCTCAGCAGCCCACCGCCGTCAGGTTGCCAGGGCTCCTGCAGAGGAGCGTGTGACCAACCCAACTGCCCCCCTTTCAGGAGCAAGCCACGCATGGCCATGGACTGAGATCAAAGCCCCGTCTGAGAGGGACTTTCTGGCTTTCTTCACCGCTTGCTGTTTTTCCTTGAATTAGGGGCGCACTCTACAGAGTGGCGGGGCCCCCGCCGTTAGGTTCGGTGGACGAAAACCCCGCGCCTGGTTCATCCGGGACCGCGCGGAAAGTGGAGGAACGATGCTCAATGACAACATCTCAGCGGGGGGTGGCCTAAGCAGCTACCACCTGATTGAAAACGGCAAATTGCGGGGCCCGGCGGGCAGCTCCTTCGTGCGGCAGGCCCACCAGAGCTTCCGAACCCGGATCCTGGCTCCTGACTTCTCTTGTGTAGCGGCCAAGGCGGCCTTCAATACCGACAGCTACGCCTTTGCGAATTACAGCGAGTTGGGCAGCCCGGAGGCAACGGCGGCCCTGGCCCGTGACCTGGTGCGTTTCTGTCACGATCAGGACCGGATGGACTCCGATTTCACGACGATGGTGGCTGTGTTCCGGGGACCGCTTGACATGGACGAGCAGACCTTTGAGGCGCGGCTGTGGGAACAACTCCGGGCGCTGCACCGGGCCGATGCCTCGCCCCACAGTCCTGAGGTCAGTGCCGATCCCCGCGACCCCACCTTCGGGTTCTCCTTCGCGGGGCGGGCCTTTTTTATCATCGGTGGGCATCCGGGCAGCAGCCGCATCGCGCGGGCCTTTCCCCATCCGACGCTGGTGTTCAACGCGCACCGGCAGTTCCAGGCGCTGAAGCGCGACGGCCGTTGGTCCCGCTTCCAGGAGACCATTCGGGGCCGCGAGATGAAGTTGCAAGGGAGCCTGAATCCCAACCTGGCCGACCACGGGCAGGCGTCTGAGGCCCGGCAGTATTCGGGCCGCGCGGTGGAACCCGGGTGGCAGGCGCCCTTCCCCGAACTGCCGGATAACCTGCGTGTCCCGGAGGCGGACGGCGTCCGTTGCCCCTTCTTGTCCGCCTCGCGACGTTTTCATCAGGAGAGTGCCCATGACTGAAGCTGTCCCCCAGACCGCAACCCACCGCATCCCCCCCCAGAGCGGCACCGCCTTTCGCCTGCGCCAGGGTGAGGTGCTTGTTGTGACAGACCCGCGCGGCGAGCAGGTGGCTGACCTGATGGCTTACGCTGACGGCGACAGCGGCGAGTGGCTGTCCTCCGGCCGCACCTTCGATTACAACGAAACCATCTACCTCACCAGCGGGCACATCCTGTATTCCAACCGCAGCCGCCCGATGCTGACCCTGTTGCGCGACGATGTGGGCCGCCACGATTTCCTGCTTACGCCGTGCTCGACCGAGACTTTCGAACTGCTGTATCCACCCGGCACCGCTGAGGGGCACCCCAGTTGTTTCGGTAACCTGGTGCAGGCCCTCGCGCCTTACGGCATCGAGCCCGACCAGATCCCCACCACCCTCAACATCTTTATGAACGTACTGATCGGTGAGGACGGCCGCGTGAAGATCGGTCCTCCCATCTCGCGGGCTGGTCAATCGCTGGAACTGCGTGCCGAGATGGACCTGGTGGTGGGCCTGACCGCCTGTTCGGCAGAGGGCAGCAACAACGGCACCTTCAAACCCATCGACTACCACATTCTTCCGGCTCAGGAGGATTGACGAGCTCCAGCAGGACCAGCCGAGATGACCCACTGTGCCCGGGTTACAGGCGGTCCTACGGTCCGAGTGAGGTCTAAAAGCCAGACATCCGCTCGTTTCAACCGCTGGAACGCATCTGTGTGGTGACGTCTACCTGGGTCGGGTCTCGCTCCGGATGACCTCCATCCAGTTGACCGCCACATACACTGGAAGAAAAGTGGCGAGTATGCCCAGGCCACCTGCCAGCAGGAAGGTCATAAGTGTGCCTACGCCACTTTGCGCCGGGGTTGACCAACCAGCCCGGGTCAGCAGGAGAAAGGGCAGTGGCAAACCCGCCAACAGCGCGGTCCCCAGGACGCCCACAGCGCCTCGCAAGCCCAGGTCCCGCCGCCCGGTCCAGACCCCGTAAGCCAGAACGAGACCGGCCGCCAGGAACATAACGGTGGAGGCCGTGTTACTCAAATCAACCCGTGTGTTCATGCCTCAGGCTAAAGTTTCAGGTGCGACCGTGCGGCCTGATGTGTCGCCGCACTTCACATTTGTCGAGAAGTCGTTCAGGTCAAGGTGTCAGCCCAACCGGGAGAGGCCAGGCAGTGCGGTTCAGCGAACGCTGTTGCTGGGCGTCTGATGCCTTCCACACCCATCCCGGGGCCACCACGAGGTGGAGAGGAAAGCGCCGCGAGAGCCCCGTCATTCAGGGCGGGGAGCAGTCAGTGGCGCTCCCGGACTCCTATGACTGACCAAGGCAACGACCGATATAGAGTATGTTGAACGCTGACCGCCTCACGTTGAATACAGCCACCCAGCCCCTTCTGGATACTGGCTCAGGAAGCGTGACTCAAACGTTATGCCGTACAGCTTATCCGTGTTCTGAATGGAGAACCTTATGACCCAGCAGGCTGCTTCCACCCAGAAACTTCAAGTGTTCTCACGGGGCCTCGCGCTGGCCCTTTCTCTGGGGCTGTCATTGGCAAGCGCGCAGAGCGCGCGGCAAAGCACGCTGGTCATCGGCGGCGATTTCTCGGACCTGATTACGATGGATCCGGGGGTGTCTTACGAATTCAGCGGCTCGCTGGTCGCGGGCAACCTGTATGACACGCTGGTGATCTACGAGGGCAATGATCTCAAGACCCTCAAACCCCGCCTGGCGTCGAGCTGGACGGTCACCCCCACGGCCACCGGGTCCCGCATCACCTTCAAGCTGCGGGACGCCAAGTTCAGCACCGGGCGCCCCGTTACGTCGGCTGATGTCATCTATTCCCTGACGCGTGTCATCGCGCTCAAAACGCCATCCAGCTTTCTGCTGACCGACGTGGCAAACATCACGGCCAAGTCGCTGAGCGCGCCTGATGCCAAGACCGTGGTGATGGACATTCCGAAGACTGCCAACCCCAATATTGTGCTGGCTCTGCTGACCTTCAATGTGGGCGGCGTGATCGACTCCACAGAGGCCAAGGCGCATGAGGTGAAGGGCGACTTCGGCACCGCCTGGCTCAAGGACCATTCGGCGGGCAGTGGGCCATTCATGCTCAACCGCTGGGACCGCAGCGCTCAGGTGGCGCTGGACGTGAATCCCAATGCATTTCGCAAGTCGCCCAGTATCAAGCGCGTGATCCTGCGCTATATGACTGAATCTGCCGTGCAGCAAAGCTCTCTGAACTCTGGCGAGATCGATGTGGCCTGGAACTACACGCCCGACGCCTTCAAGGCCGCGCAGAATGATCCGAAACTCAAGGCACTCAAGACCGACACCTTCATGCTGTCGTATCTGGGTATGAACTCGGCCAAGGGTATGCCCTTCGAGGATGCCCGCGTGCGCGAGGCGGTGCGCTACGCCATCGATCAAGACGGCATGATCGACAGTTTGCTGCAGGGCCTGGGGCGCAAAACGCAGACCATCATTCCGATTGGACTGGCCGGATCAGACCCCAAGATCTACTATCCCAACAACGTCGCCAAGGCGAAAGAGCTGATGAAGGCAGCAGGCAAGGCGGACGGCTTCAGTGTGGATTTCCTGGTCAGCACCGGCTCGTGTTCGGGTGGGGTGCCGTGCCAGGATCTGGCCGCCAAGATTCAGGCTGATCTCGCCAAAATCGGCATCAAGGCCAACATCAAGCAGATGGTCAATTCGGAGCTGTACACCACCTACCGTGCCCAGAAGGCTCCGCTGATCCAGGCAGACTGGAGTCCCGATTACCCCGACGCCGACGGCAATGGTACCCCGCTGAGCGACTATGCCGCCAAATCGCTGGCGTGGCGCAACGGTTGGGACAACGCGGCGGCCGGCAAGCTGGCGCAAACGGCAGCCATCGAAACCAACGCCACCAAGCGCCTGGCGCAGTACAAGCAGCTCACGGCGCTGCTGGCCAAGGATGGCCCCTACGCCATCCTGTATCAGCCCTACAAGCCCGTGGTTCTCCAGGCGGGCATCTCCGGCTTCAACCGCAACGCCAACGGCGACGTGCAGTTTGAGAAGATCAGCAAGAAATAGACCTCTCAACACGGAAGGCGGCTCGCTGTGTTTTTGCGAGCCGCCCCTTTACATTCAGGAGGCCCAATGCTGACCTACATTCTGCGCCGCCTCGCCCTGATGGTTCTGGTGCTGTGGGGCGTGACGCTGGGCGCGTTCCTGATCTCGCACGCGCTGCCCTCCGATCCGGCGGCGGCGGCGATGGGCAACAACGCCCGCGAAGAACAACTGGCCGACTTCCGCGAGCGCAACGGCCTGAACAAGCCGCTGGCGACGCAGTACGTGATCTACATGGGCCAGTTGCTGCGCGGCGACATGGGCACGTCATTGCGAACCCAGAACGGGATCGTCAATGATCTGCGGGCCTTCTTTCCGGCGACGCTGGAGCTGACGCTGGTGGCCGTGCTGTTCGCGCTGTTGATCGGCCTCCCCCTGGGGGTGATCGCCGCCTTGTACCAGGGGCGGCCACCGGATCTGCTGGCGCGGACCTTCGCGCTGCTGGGCGGAGCGACACCCGTGTACTGGCTGGCCATTCTGGCCCTGACGCTGTTCCATGAACGCCTGGGCTGGCTGCCGGGACCGGGCCGCCTGGACGTCTACAGCCTGGCTCCGCCCACCCACACGGGCCTGGTTCTGGTCGACAGCCTGCTGGCCCGTGATCCGGCCGTGTTCTGGGATGCGCTGCGGCACCTGATGTTGCCTGCGCTGGTGCTGGGGGCGTATTCGGCCGCGCTGCTGACCCGCATGACCCGCAGCGCGCTGCTGGAGGTGCTGTCCCAGGACTACATCCGCACGGCCCGGTCCAAGGGACTGACTCCAGCGCGGGTGATTGCCAAGCATGCAATTCGCAACGCGGCGTTGCCTGTGCTGACCGTATTGGGCAGCCTGTTCGGCAGCCTGCTGACGGGTGCGGTGCTGACTGAAACGATCTTTTCATGGCCGGGGATCGGCGGCTACGCCACCACTTCCGCCATTAGTCTGGACTTTCCGGCGGTGATGGGCGTCACGCTGATCGCGGGACTGGCGTACTCGGTGGTCAACCTGCTTGTGGACCTGGCCTACGGCTTCTTCGACCCCCGGATCAGCTTCTCGTGACGGCTGCCCTTGGCGCAGCGGGCGGCACGGGCAACGCGGTCTGGCGGCGTTTCCGGCGCAACGGGGGGGCCATGATCGGGCTGGTGCTGCTGGTGCTGCTGGTGCTGTTGGCCGTGCTGGGACCGCTGCTGGTGGGCAGTCCCAGCACGCAGGATCTGGCCGCGCGACTGGCCCCGCCGTCTGCGGCACATCTGCTGGGGACCGATCAACTGGGCCGTGACGTGTTGACGCGGGTGCTCAGCGGGGCGCGCATCTCGCTGGGCATCGGCGTGAGCGTCATGCTGGCCTCCCTGCTGGTGGGCTCGGCGGCGGGTCTGTTGGCCGGGCTGCTGGGCGGCTGGTGGGACGAGGTGATCATGCGCGTTACCGATATCTTTCTGGCTTTTCCCGGCCTGATCCTGGCCATGGCAATTTCGGCGGCACTGGGGCCGAGCCTGACCAACGTCATGATCGCCGTGGCAGTGGTGTCGTGGCCCACCTACGCCCGCCTGATCCGCGCCCAGGTGCTGGCGCTGCGTGAGCGCGAGTTTGTGGAGGCGGCCCGCGCGCTGGGCAGTTCGCAGGGCCGCGTGGCCTTCCGGCACCTGCTGCCCAATTCACTGGCCCCACTGCTGGTGCAGGGCAGTTTCGACGTGGGCAACGCCATTCTGACCGCCGCAGGACTGGGGTTCATCGGCTTTGGCGCGCAGCCTCCCACCCCCGAATGGGGCGCGATGGTCTCTGAAACCCGCAATTACATCGCGCAGGCCCCGTGGGCTTCCAGTGCCCCGGCACTTGCCATTCTAGTGACGGTCCTGGCCTTCAACCTGCTGGGCGACGGCCTACGCGACGTCTTTGATCCCCGGAAAGGGGTTTGAAGGCTGCAGAGTTGTGAAGCGCCGCTGAAAGACAGCGTGTTCCTGGTGAATTTGCGATGTAGAGGGACAACGCCTTCTCGCCGGGCAGACTTTTCAGACGCTCGTTTTCCTGCTCGTGAATCGTCTTTCCGGGCGAAGCCATGCTGACGGGCCAGTCCATCCAGTGACTGTTCACCGCGCAGGACGACGAGCACGATCTTCTCCTTGAGTTCTGGCGACCCCGTCTTCCGTTGCTTTCCCAGACGTGCCCTCCAGTGTGCTCCACCCTCTCAACGGGGAGGGCACTTTCTGTCGGGATTCCTGGAGCATTGCCGAGGGAAGTTATGGAGGCCGGTGCCTGCTGGAGACGTCGCGCTGATCCAGACCGCTTGACGGGGGCAAGCTCAGCGGGCTCGGCCTGACCGTGAGACGGTCTCCCGCCGGACCCATATACAGCCGCTGTGGCCGGGTCATCTCCAGCCTTCAGCTCACCCGCTGCCGTCCGCGTCCATCAGCGTGAAGGCGAAGGTGCTGCCCACACCGGGTTCAGAGTGTGCCCACACGCGTCCCTCGTGACGTTCCACGATCTTCTGGACCACGGCGAGGCCCATTCCAGTGCCGTCGTACTGTTCCCGGCTGTGAAGGCGCTGGAAGATCTGGAAGATCTGCGTGGCGTACTGGGCGTCGAAGCCGATGCCGTTGTCCTGGACCTGTACCTGCCAGCCCTCAGCCTCGCGGCGCGCGCTGACCGTGACCTGGGGACGGACGTCAGCCTGGCGGAACTTGACCGCATTGCCGATCAGGTTCTGGAACACCTGTACCAGCTCGCTGTGGGCGCCAAGAACACGTGGAAGGTCCCCCCAGGTCACGTCCGCGCCGCTTTCCTGAATGGCGATGTGCAGGGAGGCCAGCGCCTCGCGCAGCGGCGCGTCCAGCTCCACCGGGCGCAGGGGCTCCTTGACCGCGTTCAGGCGTGAGAACACCAGCAGGTCATTGATCAGCACCTTCATACGCTGTGCGCCCTGGATGACCAGGGCCAAGTACTTCAGCCCCCGGTCATCCAGGCGCTCGGCGTAGCGGTGCTCGAGCAGCTCCGTGAAGCTCGCGATGGTGCGCAGCGGCTCTTGCAGGTCGTGCGACGCCACGTAGGCGAAGCGTTCGAGCTCCACGTTGCTGCGTCTGAGCGCCCGCGTCTGCTCCTCGAGCTCACGGGTCCGGGCCTCCACCCGCTGCTCAAGCGTGGCGTGGCTGTCCTGCAACTGCTCGTGCAGTCGGGCGTGCGCCAGGGCCAGGCCCGCGCGGCGCCCGAGTTCCTGAGCCAGTTCCAGGTCTGCAGGGGTGAAGCTCCGGTGCGTCTCGGCCAGCGCGAAAGACAGCACCCCCACGGTCTGGCCATGCGCGAGCATCGGCACCCCCAGGTAGGACCGCAGCCCCAGCGCGCGCACCCGCGCCTTCTGGCGGTCACTGACGTCCAGCATGTCGATCATCTCGGGGGTGATGCTGGGCAGGTGCAGAACGGTGCCGCTGCGGTAGATCTCGGCCGTTCCGTCAGGCGCGTCGATGCGCGTGGGCGTCTCGCTCACGTACTCACGCAGGGTTCGGACCTTTTCCGGGTCCGTGTGGGCCAGGCCGTGCGGGTGGAGGTGGGGACCGTCGGGCAGGTAGATGGCGCACCAGTCGGCCATGCGGGGAACCGCCAGGTTGGCGAGCCGGGCCAGCATGGCCTCCAGATCCAACGAGGAGGCCAGGGCCTCGCCCGCCTCGGCCAGAAATGCCATCTGCTCGCGGGCCTGGCGCTCGGTTTCCAGCAGGTGAGCGCGGTTGAGGGCCAGCGCGCACTGCTCGGACATCGCGGTCAGGAAATCACGCTCCGCATCATCAAAGGTTCGCGGGGTATCGTACATCAGCGCCAGATAGCCGAAGGTGGTGTCCCGCACGCCCAGCGGCAGGACCGCCGCCGCGGCGAACTGCCGGGGCCAGACGCCGGCAATCGCCGTGAACTGCGTTTCAAGTGCGGCACGCAGGCCGAACACCGGCTCTCCTGTGCGAACGACGTGACTGCCGGGGAGGTTCAGGGTCAACGGAAACTTGGCCAGCGCCCTCCGGACCTCTGCTTCGTAGCCCAGTTCGCCCAGCAGGTGCAGGTGCTCGCCCTCTGGCGTGAGCACGCTGACCGAGCCGCGGGCTGCCTGGGTGCTCGGAATGACCTCGCGCAAGATCACCTCCACCACCTGCGCGGGTGTGATGGTCTGCTCCATATTCCGGGCGACGGCGTAGAGGGCGTCCTGCCGAACCTGAACGCGTACCTGCTCGCTGAGATCGCGCAGGTACGCCGTGAAGTACACGCCGCCTTCCAGATGCACGTCGTGGATGGTGAGCTCACACGGAAAGATCTCGCCGCCCCGGCGCTGGGCCTCCAGCCGAAGGCGCTGGTTGAGGACATGCGCCTTGCCCGTGCTCAGGTACCGTTTCAGTCCCGCGTGGTGGGCGCCGCGGTAGGCCGGCGGAATGATCAGCTCGCTGAGTGGACGCCCTATCGCCTCGCTGCGGGGGTAGCCGAAGGTCTGTTCGGCAGCCACGTTCCACTCAATGACCTGGCCATCCTGATTAATACAGATGATGCAGTCGAGCGCGGCATGAAACAGCGTGGCGGTCAGGACATCCAGAGGCAAGGTGATAATCCGTAGTCTACGTGATGAAGCCCCGCTTTTCAGCGTGAGGCATCTCAGGTCAGCACGGACTGTAGACGGCAAGCTCTCGCAAGCGGCAGCATCCGGTCTTGCTGGGATGTTGTGGCCCGTGCACGATTATGGTGCAGAGCCACCCCGATAGTACGCGGAGCCCTCTGTCCCGGACAGGTCCACATTGAGACTGTGCTGGACGGCAAACTCCCGGACGTGTGTCGGGTTGCGAACAGGCACGATACAGGGCGGTGTCCTGGGTAAGTGACCATGCCAAACCCCGCCGATCTTCAGCGGACCGAACTCGCCCGCCACCTCAACGCCTGCGTGCCTGTTCTCCGTCAGGACACGCTGCAGCGTGCCCCGGGACATCGTCTTGGCGATGGTCGACAGGATGTCTCTCTACGCTGCTCAAAGTGGCGTGATCAAGCAGGCGGACCACGGTGTGCGAGCGCTTTATAGTGCTGGGCGATGTCCAACTCTGGCCTGCTGACGCTCGACACACTGTCGGATGAAATCACCCGGCTGCGTAATGCCCTGGCCGAGGCCCAGCGTCAGAACGAGGTCCTGTCTACCTCTGTGGCCCTGAGTGAGGCCGCAGCCACCACCGATGACGTGACCGCACTGGCGCGCCACGTGGGGGCCATCCTGCGCCGTAACATCCCCAACCTGCTGGCCGCGTACTTCACGCGCGAGGGCGAGCGTTGGGTGGCCGAGGTGGACAGCGACGCGGTTCCCCCTGAGTTCATGGCGCTGCTCCGGGCTGGGCTGCCCCTGGGCACGCCCTTCCTGGCCCAGACGGTGGCCGCCCGCACGCCGCAGTTCTTTGACCACTGGAACTCGGTACAGCAGGGCATGCCGCAGGCTGCGCAGTTTCAGGCGGTGGGCGTGGCTCCCTTCTTTCAGGGTGAGCAGCCTGTCGCGCTGCTCACGGTAGGGCTGGTGGGTCAGGCGGTGTGGACTGAGCAGCAGCGACACCTGTTCCTGGCGGTGCATCAGGCGCTGTACAGCGCCCAGCAGCGCAAAGCCCTGGGCCAGGAACAGCAGCGCGCCCTGGAAGCGTTCATGACACTGACTGAGGCCATCGGCCTGGAGACGGACCGGGTCCGGCTGGCGGAGCGGGCGTGCGAGCTGTTCCTGGCCTCCATGCCGGGCTGGTCCACGGGCTACTACGAGTGGGACGGTGGTCTGTGGCGGGCGCGGCACACCAACGTGCCGGACCCGGTCCTGCGCGCCGCGCTGTTTGCAGGCGTGCCGGCCTCCACCCCTGGCGTGTCCGCAGCCGTGGAGGCCGGGGGACCGGTGTTCTTTGACCGATTGGGGGCCCGCGACGAGCACGTTGCGGGAGCCGGATCCTACGACGCGGCGGCCTTCATCCCGTACTTCCGGGACGGCCAGCCGGCCGCCATGTTGGCCATCGGCAGCGAGGAGTATCAGACGTGGCAGCCAGAGGACCGGGCCCTGTTCGAGGCTGTCGGCCGCAGTCTGGGTCTGGGGCTGGAACGGGCGTGGCAGGCCCAGGACCTGGAGGAGCAACGCCGCGAGTTGCAGGTGGCCAACAAGGCGCTCCATGTGGCCAACGAGGACCTGGAAGCCTTCGCGTACAGCGCCTCGCATGACCTGCGGACCCCGGTACGGCACGTCAAGGGCTTTGCGGAGGTGACCCGTCGGGCCCTGACTGGCGGACAGCCTGATAAAGCTGTGCGGTCCTTGCAGGTGGTGGAGCAGGCCGCTGATCAGATGAACTGCATGATCGACGCCATGCTGGCCCTGTCGCGCAGCACCGTGCAGCCCCTGGCCTATACCGCAGTTGACCTCGGCGTACTGGTGGACCACGCCCGCGAGAACGTCGAGGACGAGGCCACAGGCCGCCAGATCGAGTGGCGGGTGGAGCCGTTGCCGCAGGTAATGGGGGACCCGGCCACCCTGCAGCAGGTGCTGACCAACCTGCTGAGCAACGCCGTGAAGTTCACCCGCACCCGTGAGCGTGCAGTCATCGAGATCGGCACGCATACGGGCGACGGAGCGTGGACCGTGTGGGTGAGGGACAACGGGGTGGGCTTCGATCCGGCGTACGCGGCCCGGCTCTTCGGCCCCTTTCAACGGCTGCACCGGCACAGCGAGTTCGAGGGCACCGGCATTGGACTGGCGACGGTGCGGCGGATCATCCTGCGTCATGGGGGCCGCATCTGGGCAGACAGCGTGCCAGGACAGGGCACAACATTCTCATTCACGTTGCCTCATGTCCGCCCACTGTTGCTGGGCGACGGCGCACCCGGCCGCACTGACACCAACCTCCATCCTGGGGTGGGCGTGGCGGTGCCAGGCATGGAAAAAGCGGCCAGAAGGCCGCCTTGATTTCTTCAATATAGGGTGATATTCAGCCCCTGTCAAATTCATGCATCGGATGGTAGTGGACTTACGAGCATGACGGGTGTTCAATGAAGCATGAACGGTTTGAAGTGTCCGCAGTGCGGAGGCGTCTATATCGTCAAAAACGGCCATGCACACACAGGCAAGCAGCGTTACCTCTGCCGCGTTTGCACGTTCCAATTCACCCTGAACCATGCTCGGCCTCAAATTTCTGCTGAACAGGTGCAACTGGTGGATCGATTGCTCTCTGAGCGCATCTCTCACCGCGGCATTTGCCGGGTGGTGGGGGTCAGCCGGACCTGGTTTCGTCATCACCTGCAATCGCTGGTTCAGACCGTGCCACACCGCATTGATCCACAGGAGGTGGTGTCCTCAAAACGGTGAGTGACCTGAACCCGGAGAACCTGTCCACATGAGAATGGAGCCTCTGGCATCATCGGGAAAGTCCCCCA